>CAJUBQ010000098.1 GCA_910584595.1 uncultured Eubacterium sp. | reverse complement strand
ATTTTCTCTCCCTGCGTCCGCGTAGCCAGAATGCAACACTTTATGTAAATTGTTGTATTTTCTCTTAAGTTCGCGCCTATGGGACAGCTCCCCACCATCCGGCGTCCGGTAATCCGGAAAAAGCACCACTTTGTCTAAACTGTTGCTTTATTACTTGTCCACCCCCGTGAACAGTAATCGAGGGTATCAATAAATGTATCAATAGTTCAGAATGTCAATGACAATCCGGTCATTTTGTAGTAAAATGATTGCAGACAGTAACAGAAATTATCAGAACTGTTACGATACAATATCTGATGGAGGTGAGGAATCAGGTTCCTAAGTAAGTATTAAGAATGATTTGCAATTATTAAATCAATAGAAAAAACAGTATAAAGGAGATTATAACGTATGAAAGCAATCTTAAGCACACAAAATGCACCGCAGGCAATCGGGCCATATTCCCAGGGAATTGATACAGGGAATCTGTTGTTTCTTTCCGGCCAGATACCGATAGATCCATCCAAAGGGGAAATAGTGGCGTTAGATATTGAAGGACAGACAAGGCAAGCGCTGGAAAATGTAAAAGCGATTTTAGAATCCGGAGATTGTACGATGGATCAGGTAGTTAAGACGACGGTTTATTTAAAAGACATTGCAGATTTTAGTAAAATGAACGATGTATATAAAGAATATTTTACTGAAGGAAGCTATCCGGCCAGATCTGCGGTACAGGTGGCGGCATTGCCAAAAGATGCTTTGGTTGAAATTGAGATTATTGCATTAAAATCAAAGTGAATGCATGATAATTGCATGAAAATTGCATACAATTGCGCGAAAAATGAACAGAATATGAAATAAGCATTGACCTCACACATGGAAATAAAGTATAATAGAACCAATATACTGAAACTATACAAACGAATGAGTGGGGAAATAATTGTGAAACAGTTTTTTGGAATGAGTCAGAGCGGCGATTTGAAAGAAGCCGTAAGTGGAATGAACAATCCACAGTTTATCATACTGCTGTCGAACAGCGCACAGTTTGAATCGCATGTGAAGGCATTACAGGGGATGTATCCAAAAGTACCAAGCATTGGATGTGCCGGAATGAGCTATAGTACGAAAGTTGTAGAAAAAGGCGTCGGTGTTGTAGCTTTTTACGATGGCGTTACTGTAGCAGTGAATGTACTGGAACAGGCATCGGTGATGCCGGTCAAATATATCAGGCGTTTGGAGAAGGATGTAGAAACAGTCAATGCATCGTCAAATAATACGATATGCATTGACTTTTGTTCCGGAAATGACGCCTGTGTGCTGAATACCTTTTATAGCGTATTAAAGCGAGGCGGAATATCTCTGGTCGGCGGTACGTCAGAAGATGGGAAAGTATCTGTCAACGGTACGGTGTATCAGGATGCGGCGGTTTATGCATTGGTGAAAAACCAGAATGGACGAGTGAAAGCATATAAAGAAAATATATACCATCAAAAGGGAAATACCCGGTTTGTGGCATCCAGAACAGATAAAGCAAATTATATCATTGGACAGTTAAATGGAAAACCGGCCAAACAGGTTTATCAGGATCTTCTACATATTTCCGAACAACAGATTCAGTCTCAGACATTTCAAAATCCATTTGGGAAGATTAATGGTGCGGATACGTGTATTATTTCGATAAAAGAAGTAAATGGCAGCGCATTAAGCTGTTATCGGCAGGTAAACGATTCGGATGTGCTGATAATGCTGGAGCTTGGAGACTACAGAGCGATTGTAAAACGAACGATACAGAAGATTCGTCAGGAATTTCCAAGAATTTCAGCTGTATTTTCTATTAATTGTCTGTTCAGATATTTATTATTTACCGAAAATCACTATATGCAGGAATATTTGCAGGAAATGGCGGCCCTTGGCAATCATGTTGGTGTTGTAGGTTATGGGGAGCATTATAATAATCAGTTTGTAAACCAGTCTATGACATGCGTTGTATTTGAGTAAAGTGATAAAGGGAGGGAAGTCATATGCTGTTTGGATCCAAAAACAAAAAAAAGCCGGCGGGCTTTGGCTTAGAACGCAGACAGGCAGTTTTCGATAAGGAAAGGCTCTATCCGATACTGCATGCAGCAGGAAGTGTCAAAGAGAGGCAGAAGGAAATTGTAGAAAAGGAAGTAGATGCCTTGCAGCAGCTTAGCAGGGTCAATGAATCCTTTAATGGAGTATTGGATGAATCGGAAAAATTTCATCAGAAACTGGAAGATTTTGAGCAGACATTTTCTAATATCGGTCAGGTATCAGAGCAGTTTCAGTCTGTGAAAGAAGAGATCAGCAATTCCGTAACGACAGTGCAAAATGAAGTGGAATCATTAAAAGAACAGACGGTTGAGGTGGAAACGCATTTCACGGAAATGGAACAGACGTTCCGTGTCTTTCTGGATTCCATTAAACAGATAAAAACGTGTACGAACCAAATTAAGGCGATTGCCGACCAGACGAATATATTGGCGTTGAACGCTTCGATTGAGGCAGCGCGGGCGGGAGAGCATGGAAAGGGATTTGCTATCGTAGCTGTGGAAGTTAAAAATCTGGCTGACCAGATTAAGGAGCTTGTAGCTGCAGTTGACGATAGTATAACAGATGTGGAAGGCGGTACGGACAGGCTGCATGAAAGCATCAGCAATTCCCAGGATGCGCTGAATGCAAATATATTAAAAGTAAATGATACCTATCAAATGTTCGATCATATTACACAGGCGGCGGAAGGGGCAACTGCAGTGCAAACGGAAATATCCAATGTTATTTTGGATTCGAAAACGGCGCTGCAGAGTGTGCATGATTTCTTTTTCCGCACGAAAAAACAGTATGAGGAAGTTGTAAAAAATATTGAACATGCAAATAAGCTGGGCACGACAAAGAGCGCGATGTTTGAAGATATGGACAATATGCTGTCTCAGATTGGGCCAATTGTAGAAGAGCTGTCTTAGAGCGTGTTTGAAAAATCATTCCCGCGATCTGCGCTCCCCACTTTGCGGAGAATTCATCCCAAATTTAGTCAACATAGCCCACTATGACTCCTAAATTTGGGATAAATTCTCCACAAACTGTGAAGCACATCTCACAGAAAGCATTTTTCAAACACGCTCTAGTACAACACACGCTGGCCGGTGAATACAGGAGGGATTATGGATAGAATCTTGATTGTTGTAGATATGCAGAATGATTTTGTAGATGGAGCGTTGGGCACCAAAGAGGCTGCGGAGATGGTAGATCGGGCAGCTGAGGCGATTGCCCGGTTTGACGGTAAAATTTTTGCTACGATGGATACACATGAGCAAAATTATCTGGAAACTGCAGAAGGAAAGAAACTTCCTGTTCCACACTGTATACATATGACGAAAGGGTGGCAGCTGCATGATAAAGTGCGTCAGGCATTGGAAGGAAAAGACTATGAGCTGATCCAAAAAGGAACCTTTGGTTCTGTAGAGCTTGTATCTGTGATTGGAAAGATGCTGGAGGAGAATAAAGCATCGGAAGTTAAACTGATAGGGCTTTGTACGGATATTTGTGTCATATCGAATGCGTTGCTTTTAAAAGCACATTTTCCGGAACTGAATATTTCTGTAGATGCGGATTGTTGTGCAGGTGTAACGCCTGCTACGCATCAGGCAGCATTAGAAACGATGAAAATGTGTCAAATTGATGTTTTGCATGTATAGATTTTATTTTATAATAACAGTAAAGGCGTTTTGACAAAAGGGTGTGATTTTGTCAAAGCGTCTTTTTAGCTGTGCAGGCAAGATTTCTATTTATCTAAAGCAAACATCTGTTTAAATTTATTTAAGGGATATTTATGAAAAGTTCATGATAATTTGGTGAATATTTAGCAGTTATTGCCAGGTATATGTTATAATGTTGTTACTGTTGTAACAGTTCAGGTTTAAAATGGAGGAAATAATAGATGGAAAAGATAGAAGAAGATGACATTCTGGGAGATGAACTGGCCGAAGGACTTAGTACACTGCTGGATACACCTGAGAAAGTGAGCCAGACAAGAAGATTTATGGATATGCTTGTAGGTTATCGGGAGCTGATGATGATGTATACATGTGCGCTGAAAGAAGTAAAAACGAAATTTGAAGTGCTGGACACAGAATTCAGCGTCCGCTATCAGCGTAATCCGATCAGTTCCGTTTCCACACGTTTAAAGCATACGAACAGTATTATGGCAAAGCTGGATCGGTATGGTTATCGGTTCTCTCTGGAAAATATTGAAAAATACATTCATGACGCTGCAGGCATCCGAGTGATTTGTTCTTATATTGATGATATTTACGGGATTGCAGATGCATTGCTTGGGCAGGATGATATCACATTGCTGACCAGAAAAGATTATATTATTAACCCAAAGCCAAATGGATACCGCAGTCTGCAT
Source organism: uncultured Eubacterium sp. (assembly GCA_910584595.1). Lineage (GTDB taxonomy): Bacteria > Bacillota > Clostridia > Lachnospirales > Lachnospiraceae > Eubacterium_J. The sequence goes on along the minus strand of CAJUBQ010000098.1, from coordinate 12,399 downwards.
TTGATCGTTGAAGTTCCGGTCTATTTTGCGGATTTTAAAAAGCAGATGAAGGTGGAAGTGCAGATACGTACGATAGCAATGGATTTTTGGGCAAGTTTAGAACATCAGTTAAAATATAAGCAAAACATTCCAAATCAGCAGATGATTGTGAAACAGCTGAAAGAATGTGCGGATGTGATCTCAATGACAGATCAAAAAATGATCGGCATCCGCCAGCAGATCGAGGCAGTGTCAGATGCCCCGACGGAGGAGGAAATTCTGCTGGAAAAATTAAGTCGGATGGATATGAACATTGGATAATTAGCCGAGCATGACATCCAGGAGCATCATAACGGCAAATCCAAGGACGATTCCCATAGTTGCAGAGTAAGGCTGATTTTTTTGGTTTCGCTGGCATTCCGGTATCAGCTCGTGAACGGCTACTAAAATCATGGCGCCTGCAGCAAAGGAAAGGGCAAATGGCAGGATAGCTTCTACATAAACGACAAGCAAAGCTCCGGCTAATCCGGCAATTGGTTCTACAATGCCGGAAGCCTGCCCGAGCAGAAAACTCTTTGTTCTGGAAAAACCCTCCCGCCGCAGAGGGATGGATACGGCTGCGCCTTCAGGAAAATTTTGCAGGCCGATACCGACAGCAATGGTTATGGCGCCCATGAGATTTTCCGGTGTGCAGCTATTTTGGAGTGCGCCGAAAGCCACACCGACGGCCAATCCTTCCGGTATATTGTGGAGTGTAATAGAAAGAATGAGCATGATGATCCGGTTCGCCCGATCATTAGTTATCGTTAACATATGGTCCGTCCGTTTTCTTGCATAGGAGACAGCTTTGTCTGATATCCACATAAATACTGCGCCACAAAGAAATCCTGCGGTAGCGACCAGATAAGCCGGACTGCCGCCGCGGGTCTGTGCACGTTCGATGGCAGGCTGAAGCAGAGACCAGAAGCTTGCAGCAATCATAACTCCGGAAGCGAATCCAAGCATCAGATTTAGCAGTCTGGTATTTGGAGATTTGAAAAATACGACAGTTGCAGCGCCTAATGCCGTTACAAACCAAGTACCAATAGTAGCAAGAAGCGCAAGAAAAACGACAGGATACATGTTAAAATACCTCCTTAAATCAATAATAATGAAGAAATACGTATAGTTACAAAATAGATAACAATTCAGGCAAGCGAATCTGTTATGAAGATTTTGTTCAGAAACGGTTAAGAAATGATTTGTCATAAGCAGGCGGTAAATTGTTTCTTAACAGTTTCTTACGTTACTATCAGTATATATAGATAAAGATGCAAAGGTGACAGAATATAAGCGAAATTATTGGTATCTGTTGGAATTTTCAGTCTTTCATATTTCAAGAAAAAGAAAATATTGTAATGCAAATGTTTTTTGATAAGAGTTGTAATATTTTTAATATTGTAATATACTATATACGAAATTATAAAAAAGGAGGATTTGAAACATATGGTAAGGAAAATGTGCAGCAAATGGCTGGGGATTTTTGTACTGGCGCTGTGTATGATATTGAGCATACCGGCAGCAGTATATGCAGAAAGCGGGAAAGACGGCGGCAGTCTGGAAAAGTACGTAACGATAGGTGGTAAGCAGGTCAGAACGATATTCTATGGGGATATCAATGAAAACAAGGAAACATTTGCTGATGATGGGAAGCAAGCGTTAGTTATGCTGCCGGCGTTAGCGGTACCTTCTCCGAATATTTATTTCAAGCCGTTGGCTCAGGCTTTGCAAGACAGATTCCATGTGATTATTGTGGAACCGTTGGGATATGGGCTGAGTGATCTGACCGCAAGAGAGAGGACGGTAGAAAACATCAATGAAGAAATCTACGAAGTATTGGAACAGCTGGATGTTGAAAAATGTGTGTTATTGACGCATTCGATATCCGGTATTTATGGACTTAATTTTGTAGAGACTTATCCGGAAAAGGTAGAAGGGTTTATTGCAATAGATAATACGGTATATGACGCAGGATTGGCAGAAGCGCTTAAAATGGAGCAGCAGTATATCCTGCAGGCGGGAGAAGAATTTGACGCATTTAGAAATACATTTCCTTCGCTGCAGGACTTTAAAAATACAATTGCTTCTAATCCGGAAAAATATGGCGCTGTATTGCCGCAGATAGCAGGTTATACCTATACGGAGCAGGACAGAGCAGAGTATTTGGAGGCATATTCCCGCAGCAGCAACGAAACAGTGAGAAATGAAGTCAGTCTGATGGAACAGGCAGCAAATACCATCATAGATAAAAAGTTTCCTGCGGATCTTTCTGTGTTGATGATGATTTCATCGGATAATGTGGATGCGATGCCGGTATGGAAGACAGCACATTACAATCAACTGAATTTTGCAGGCGGCAATCATGAAATTCATATTGTTGAGGGCGGTCACTATATCTGGTATACAAATTTAGCAGAAATCATACAGAAGATATGCAGCTGGCAGGAGTCCTTAACGCAGGATTCCGGAAATAATTTCGTGCCGGATCCGGCAATGGCAGCGTAAAATCAAATTTCGGTATTATCCGCTTTGAAATACTTTGCCGGTTTGCTCAAGGTCAGTGAAACAGTAAGGAACTGTTCAAAAATAACTTTTAAATCCTGCGCACTATGGAAGAGTTATTTTAGAACAGTTTCCAGAGCGTGTTTGAAAAATGCTTTCTGTGAGATGTGCTTCACACTTTGTGGAGAATTTATCTCAAATTTATGAGTCGTAGCGGGCTGCGTTGATTAAATTTGGGATGAATTCTCCACAAAGTGGGGAGTGCAGATCGCGGGAATGATTTTTCAAACACGCTCTAATATATTTGTTATTCATTTATCCTTTGCGAATAGCAATCAGGGAAAGGATATCGCGGTATAGGTCGTCGGCGTCTTCCAGATCAATCATCAGCCATTTCTGACCGTTCCCTTCATCTGTTTGGGCGTAGATTTGCTGTAATTGCGATGTACAGTCCGGTAATAGATTTTCTGTGCGTTCTTTTTCTTTTTTTCCAATTACGATCAAAACAGTAAAATAAGATTCGCCAGGGTAAATAGTACACAGTGATTTTCCGGATTTCCTGAACTTTATATTCCATCCCGGTTTCCAGCTGCACGAACTATATTCTATTTTTTCACTGCATTGATAACGGTTTTTTATTTCTAAACAAAATTGCTCGAACAAAGGGTTTTTTATAAATTCTCCAAAATCTTCTAATGTCGGGGTTTCATTTCTATTATATAAATCAATCATCGTTTATTTTTCCTTATTATTGTATTGTTTATTTATAAGAATCATTGATATCTTTTTTTCATAACAGCTTTTATTATTATAAGCATTTGTATTGAGATGTGCAAGAAATATATTGACAAATCAGAACATGTGTTATACTATGTACTAGTACAAATAATACACACAGTGCACATGACACATTGATTTAAGATGGATGATGCTTTAAAGTTCATTGAAATATTTAAAAGAAGTAAACGGTTATAAAAAGCAGGAAGGATGATAAAAGATGAAAAAGTTAAAAATTGCAGTTATTTTTGGAGGATGTTCTTGTGAATATAGTGTATCTTTACAATCTGCAGGTGCGGTGATGCGTAATCTGGACTTGCAGAAGTATGAATTGTTCCCGGTGGGAATTACAAAAGGTGGAGACTGGTTTTATTTTACCGGAGATATAGACAGGATTTCGGCAGACACCTGGCAGAACGAAAAAGATTGTATACCCGCTGTGATATCTCCTGATAAAAGTGAACGTTGTCTGCTTTGTTTTTACCGGGATGGAGTTCAAAAATTACCTATAGACGTAGCGTTTCCGGTACTTCATGGGAAAAACGGAGAAGATGGAATGGTGCAGGGCGTCATAGAACTGGCCGGCATTCCTTTGGCAGGCTGTGGGACGCTCGCTTCTGCGCTTTGCATGGATAAGTATCGTGCACACCAGCTTGCGTCAGCTGCAGGCGTACGTGTGCCAAAGGCTTTTGTAATAAAAATGGGAATGGACTTTCATAAGGCGCAGCAATTTGCGGATCAAATCGGATATCCGCTGTTTGTCAAACCGGTAAAATCCGGCTCTTCTTATGGAATTTCTAAAGTAAGCGAATCACAGAACTTATACAATGCCGTTGTATATGCGTTTCAGTATGATAAGGAGGTAATCATAGAAGAACAGATCGATGGATTTGAGGTAGGATGCGCGGCGCTTGGAAACGATGAGCTGATGCTTGGCGAAGTAGATGAAATTGAATTATCCGGAGGATTTTTTGATTTTACAGAAAAATATACGCTGAAAACATCAGCGATCCATGTGCCGGCAAGAATTCACCCAAAACAGGCAGAGCAGGTGAAACAGACGGCAGGAGTGATTTATCAGGCGCTTGGATGCCGCGGTTTTGCAAGAGTAGATATGTTTTTGACAGCGGATGGGCAAATCGTGTTTAATGAAGTGAATACGATTCCAGGATTTACAGAACACAGCCGTTATCCGGGCATGATGAAGGCTGCCGGACATTCTTTTGGGAAAATCTTAGATCAGATTATAAAATTGGCTCTGGAAATCGAATGAGGTGCGATATGAAACAAAGTAAACGATATGATGGCCTGGACCGGTTCCGTCTTGCAGCGGCAGCCTTTGTTGTGGCGATTCATACTTCGCCGCTTGCATCTTTCAGCGAAGGGGCAGACTTTTTTTTGACAAGGGCGCTTGCAAGGGTAGCGGTTCCGTTTTTTTTGATGGTAACCGGGCAGTTTGTTGTTGCCGGATGTTTACAGCATGGATCCGGCCGGCTGTTACGATATGTCAAAAAAACGTTCCTGCTTTATGGGATTGCGGTATTGTTGTATCTGCCGATTGGGATTTATGCCGGTCACTATGAAAAGCTTTGTCTGACAGATATATTCCGGATGCTTTTATTTGATGGGACATTCTATCATTTGTGGTATTTTCCGGCATGTATGACAGGTGTATTGCTTGTCTGTTTTATGAGCAGGATATTAAATAGAAAACAGATGCTATTGCTTTCGGTTATTCTTTATATCATCGGATTAGGCGGCGACAGTTATTATGGGCTAATAGAAATGGTTCCTGGTCTTACAGACATTTATGAGGCCGGATTCAGTGTGTTTTCTTATACACGCAACGGTATTTTTATGGCGCCGATATTTTTGCTGCTGGGAATGTGGGCGGCAGAGAGCAGAATGGACGATCGCCGTATTTTATGGGCGGGGCTTGGGATTTCGTTTTTGGCGATGACTGAGGAGGCGTTTTTGCTCCGGTCTTTCGAGCTGCAGCGGCATGACAGTATGTATCTGCTGCTGCCGGTCGTGATGTTCTTTTTATATAAATTGTTGCTGACGCATAGAAAGAGCATGGGGGAAGCTGGGACAGGCAGAGCTTTTAACAGAAGAAAAAGATGGACAGCATATGCAGTATCCGCGTCTGCCTGGATTTATATTTTGCATCCTGCAATGATTATAGTTGTGAGAGGAATTGCAAAAGCAATGAAGGTAAATCTGCTTGTGGAAAACAGTTTGGTGTATTATATTGCTGTACTTGTGCTGTCTTGTATGGTTTCTTTTTTCATGGTTGTTATGTTAAATGCTTTATATGAAAATAAATATAAGCGCAGCTGCTTCAAAATAGAGGAAAAGAAGGAGACAGCCGTTTGCTGCGGGCGCGCATGGCTGGAAGTGGATCGTAAAGCGCTGCATCACAATGTGCAGTCCTTACAGGAAAGACTGCCGGATGCCTGTAAACTTATGCCGGCTGTGAAAGCGGATGCATATGGCCATGGAGATGTTCTTGTTGCAAGAGAACTGGAAAAAGCCGGCGTCGATGCTTTTTGCGTGGCATGTGTGCAAGAAGGTGTGAAGCTGCGCACACAAGGAATCAAAGGGATGATTTTAATATTGGGGTATACACATCCAGATCAGTTTTTTCTGATAGAAAAATACCATTTGACACAGACCGTGGTTGATTATCCGTATGCCTGTCAGCTGAACGATTATGGGAAGCTGATACACGTGCACATCGGGATTGATACCGGAATGCATCGGATTGGCGTACGCAGTGAGCAGTTAGAGCAGATTTTGGACATTTATCGAATGGAGCATCTGGCTGTGGACGGATTGTTTACGCATTTATGTGTGTCCGATACGATGAATGTTCGCGGTAAAAGTTATACAGCTGCGCAGGCAGAAGCTTTTTACCGGCTGGTCAGACAGATTAGAGAGCATGGGTATGAATGCCCGGCGATACACATTCAGGCGAGCTATGGAGTATTAAATTATCCGAAACTGCAGGGAGATTATGCGAGAGTTGGCATTGCTTTGTATGGCGTGCTGAGTACGAAAGAAGATACGGCAGCATGGAGCGGTTATTTAAAACCGGTATTGTCACTGAAGGCAAGAATTGCAGCTGTAAAAATATTGTATGAAGGAGAATCAGCAGGATACGGGATACAGTATACGGCAAAACAAAATATGCAGATCGCTACACTTTCGATTGGATATGCAGACGGATTTCCAAGGTCGCTCTCATGCGGAGTAGGAAGTGTACTGATCCATGGCTGTCCTGCGCCGGTGATTGGAAGAATCTGCATGGATCAGATGACAGTAGATATCAGCGGTATTGAAAACGTACAGCCCGGAGAAGAGGCGGTACTAATCGGTCATTCCGGTAATCTGGAAATATCTGTCTGTGATATCGCAAAGCAGTCAGGAACGATTGCAAATGAGATTTTAAGCCGTATGGGAGCAAGGCTTGAGAGGGTGTTGATCTAAGTTTGCTCCATAAATACATGCGGATGATCGAAGCACCATTGCGCCCAGTCCCAGTTTGCAACTGCGAACCAGTCTGGCACATAGTCGGCGCGTAAATTCTTATGTTTTAGATAATAGGCATGTTCCCATACATCGATGCATAAGACAGGCGCCAGATTTTGTGCGAGTGGAGTATCCTGATTTGCAGTTTGTATGATATGCAGGTTTTTCTGTGCATCTGCCGCCAGCCACGCATAGCCGGAACCAAATACGGCAAGCGCAGCTTTCGTAAATTCTTTGCGGAATCCGGCGAAGCTGCCAAACTGCCAGTGAATGCTTTCTGCCAGTGTTCCTTCCGGTTTTTCATTTGACCGGGGGCATAGGCCGTTAAAGTAAAACCAGTGGTTAAACACGCCTCCGGCATTGTTTTTTACCTGTGTTCTAATATAGTCCGGAACAGCATCCAGATTGTTCAGAATTTGTTGTAATTGTGCAAACCCACAGGCCGGTTCTTCCGTAAATGTCATAGACTGAAGAGAAGGACATTCCTGAATAAAATGATTTAATTTGTCAATATACGTCTGCAGATGTTTGTCGTGGTGCAGATACATCGTTTGAATGTCAATGTACGGCTCCATGGCTTTATAGGAATAAGGTAGTGGTTCATTTACAAATTTGCAGTAATCCGGCATAATGTCTCCTGCATACAATCGCTTTTCTTTAGTATATGATACTTGTGTCTAAAAGGATACAAATGGTATTATATTTGATTCCTTTTTGTAAGATTTTTCTGCGCGGTAGACAGCATGAGTTTAATTCTGTTCAATTGGTTTACTTCACTGGCCCCGGGATCGTAGTCAATGGCAACGATATTGGACAGCGGATATTTATGCCGCAGCTGCTTGATGACGCCTTTGCCTACGATATGATTTGGAAGGCAGCCGAAAGGCTGTGTACATACGATATTATTGGTACCGGAATGTATGAGTTCCAGCATTTCGCCGGTTAAAAACCATCCTTCGCCGGTCTGGTTGCCTTCGGAAACAATCGGTGAGGCGTATTCGGCCAGTTTTTCAATTCTGACAGGCGGGTTAAAGTGTTCGCTTTTTTCAAATTCTTCTCTTGCGGCAGCCCGCAGCCATTCTAACAGACGGATGCCAAGATGGGCTATGCGGATGTTTTTCTTAGGGTTGTTTAGCAGTTCTGTTTTAAAGTCCTGATTGTAAAACGTATACAGCAAAAAGTCCATCAAATCCGGCACGACAGCTTCAGCGCCCTCCGCTTCCAATAGTTCTACAAGATAATTATTCGCTGCAGGCAGAAATTTTACTAAAATTTCTCCGACAATGCCGACACGCGGCTTTTGAACGTCCTTTCTTGGCAGCTGGTCAAAATCTCTGATAATGCCGCGGCATAATTGTTTAAACTTACGGTGCGATAATATGTGGTTTTGAGAAATAAATTCGATAACCTTCTGTTTCCATTTTTCATGAAGCGCGTCTGCAGATCCTTTTTCTGCTTCGTAAGGTCTTGTAGCATAAAGGCAGCGCATGAAAATATCGCCAAATTCTACCGCATACATACCACGTTGCAGCAGCGACGGGGAAAGCGTAAATCCCGGGTTTTTTTCCAGACCGCTTAAATTGATGGAAATAACAGGTACATGTCCGTAACCGATTTTTTCCAATGCCCGCCGAATAAAGCCAATATAGTTGGAAGCGCGACAGCCGCCGCCTGTCTGTGAGATAATAATCGCAGTTTTATTCATGTCGTATTTTCCGGAAGTTACCGCATCCATAATCTGACCTACAACCATCAAAGAAGGATAGCAGGCATCGTTGTTGACATATTTTAGTCCAACGTTTACGGCAGCCCGGTTATCATTATCTAAAATGACAAGATGATATCCGGCAGCCTGAAAAGCAGGCTCCAGCAGTTCAAAATGAATCGGCGACATCTGCGGACAGAGAATGGTGTAGTTTTTACGCATCTCTTCGGTAAATACCGTCCGTTTAAAATCAGATGTCTGGATTTCCCGTTTCTTCGGATGTTTTTCCCGTACGCGAATGGCCGCAAGCAAAGAACGGATTCTGATTCTGGCAGCGCCAAGGTTGTTCACTTCATCTATTTTTAAACAAGTATAAATTTTGCCGGATTTGGTTAAAATATCATTTACACAGTCCGTTGTGATGGCATCCAGTCCGCATCCAAAAGAATTTAGCTGAATCAGATCCAGATTTTCCGTCGTTTTCACATAATTTGCGGCAGCATACAGTCTGGAGTGGTACATCCACTGGTCCATAACAATGAGCGGACGTTCTACCGGTGTTAAATGGGAGACGGAATCTTCAGTTAATACTGCAATGCCGCAGGAATTTAACAGTTCCGGAATACCGTGATTGATTTCCGGATCTACATGGTATGGGCGGCCTGCCAGGACAATCCCGTGTCTGCCTGTTTTCTTTAAATACGCAAGTGCCTTTTCTCCTTGTTTTTGCATGTCCAGGCGGGCATTGGAAAGCTCTTCCCAGGCATCGTCTACCGCCTGGCAAAGTTCCTGCTCTAATATTTTAAAGCGGGGGCACAGCGCTTTTACAAGTCCGTTTTTTAATGTTTCCGAATCTTTAAATGAGAGGAATGGATTTAAAAATTCTACTTTTCCGGTTGAAATCTCGTCTACATTATTTTTAATATTTTCCGCATAAGAGGTAACGATCGGACAGTTATAATGGTTGTTTGCATCCGGGAATTCGTCACGCTCAAATGGGATGCATGGGTAAAAAATGAAATCCGGTTTTTGTTCAATCAGCCATTTAATATGACCATGCGCCAGCTTGGCCGGGTAGCATTCAGATTCACTTGGAATGCTGTCAATGCCGAGTTCGTAAATCTGATGAGAAGACGGCGGAGAGAGCAGTATCCGAAAATGCAGTTTTTTAAAAAACACGGCCCAGAACGGATAATTTTCATAAATATTTAATACACGCGGAATGCCGACCGTCCCGCGGACGGCCTCTTCTTTGGACAGAGGTTCATAGTCAAAGATCCGTTTGTTTTTATATTCATACAGGTTTGGAATATGGTGTTTATTTTTTTCCTTGCCAAGACCGCGTTCACATCGGTTGCCTGTAATAAAGCGGCGGTTGCCGGAAAAAAGATTGATCGTCAGCAGGCAGTGATTGGTACAGTGCTGACATCTGGCAAGCTTCGTATCAAAAGTAAGTGCGTTGATTTCTTCGATCGAAAGCATTTTTGATGCTGTTCCTTCTTCGTGGCGTTCCCTTGCGATTAAAGCTGCTCCGAAGGCGCCCATAATTCCTGCAATATCCGGCCGTATGACATGTACGCCGGAAATTTTTTCAAAACTGCGCAGCACCGCGTCATTGTAAAAAGTGCCGCCTTGCACGACTACTTTTTTGCCAAGCTGTGAAGCTTCCGTAAGCTTGATAACTTTAAATAACGCGTTCTTTATGACGGAATAGGCAAGTCCGGCTGAAATATCAGCGACAGAGGTGCCTTCTTTTTGGGCTTGCTTTACTTTGGAATTCATAAATACCGTACAGCGAGTTCCAAGGTCAATTGGATTTTTGGCAAACAGCGCTTCCTTTGCGAAGTCCTGTACGGAAAAGTTCAGGGATTTTGCAAAGGTTTCAATAAAAGAGCCGCAGCCGGAAGAGCAGGCTTCATTTAGCTGTACGCTGTCGACCGTCTGATGTTTGATTTTGATACACTTCATGTCCTGTCCGCCGATATCTAAAATACAATCTACGTCCGGAGCAAAAAAAGCGGCTGCATAATAATGGGAAACGGTTTCCACTTCGCCTTCGTCCAGCTTTAATGCAGCTTTTATCAGCGCTTCGCCGTATCCGGTAGAACAGGAGTGGACAATGTGAGCTTTTTCTGGCAGCTGTGCATAGATCTCCTGAATAGAACGGATGCAGGCAGCAAGAGGGCTTCCCTGATTGTTGGCATAAAAAGAGTATAAAAGAGAGCCGTCTTCTGCAATCAGGGCTGTTTTGGTAGTCGTAGAGCCGGCATCAATGCCAAGGTAACAATTTCCTTCGTAGTCCAAAAGACTGCGGGATGGAACTTTATTGCTGCGGTGGCCGGATAAAAATGCACGATATTCTGCCTCAGACTGGAAGAGCGGTTCCAGCCGATCTACTTCAAATTCCATATGGATTTCACCGGAAAGTTTATCTAATATGGATTCCAGCGGCATGATGGTATCTTCTTTATAGTTTAATGCAGAGCCAATGGCTGCAAATAAATGCGAGTTTTCCGGAATAATCGCGTGTTCCTCGTCCAGCTTTAGGGTGCGGACAAACGCGGCGCGAAGTTCCGATAAAAAGTGCAGCGGGCCGCCCAGAAACGCTACGTGGCCGCGAATCGGCTTTCCACAGGCAAGTCCGCTGATGGTCTGATTTACAACGGCCTGAAAGATAGAGGCGGAAAGGTCTTCTTTGGTAGCGCCTTCATTGATAAGAGGCTGAATATCTGTTTTTGCAAAAACGCCGCAGCGGGCCGCAATCGGATAAATTTCCTGATAGTTTTTTGCATATTCATTCAGACCACAGGCATCTGTCTGTATCAGAGAAGCCATCTGGTCAATAAAAGAGCCGGTTCCTCCGGCACAAATGCCGTTCATGCGCTGTTCGACGTTTCCGCCTTCAAAATAGATAATCTTGGCGTCTTCTCCGCCTAACTCAATCGCAACGTCCGTTTGCGGCGCGGCATATTCTAAAGCAGAGGCGACAGAAATGACTTCCTGTACAAATGGAATTTCCAGATGATTTGCAAGCGTCAGCCCGCCGGAGCCGGTAATCATCGGAGCAACGGTAATATTTCCCAGTTTTTCATGCGCCTGCATAAGCAGGCTGGTTAAAGTTTCACGGATATTTGCGTAATGCCTCTGATAATCTGCAAACAGCAGATGATCGGATGCATCTAAAACTGCAATTTTTACAGTTGTAGAACCGATATCAATTCCAAGTTTGCATTGTGTTTCTTTACTCATATTCCTCACCCATTTCTTTTAGATTTGACTACAGGAATGGCTTTATGCATTCGCTGGCAGCCTTGCTTTAGATATGGAAAAAGTTCCTATTTCTTCTTATTAAAATATGATACGTTTCCTGAAAACATTCTACATTATACGACACTGTTTCCGAAAAGACAATTCCCAATTTAGAATTTTATAATCTTTTCATAATGTATGGCGACCAGTCCTTGTTTGCTGAGTAAAGAACAGGGAATTTAAAGACCCGTTCCAGTGGAGCAGTTCTACAATCTGCCATATCCTTGCAAAACAGGAATATCTTGGCCATACGGTAAACTTTAAGACGCGCAAGCATTTTAAGGATAAGAAAACATGTGCAAATTATGGCAAGGCGCCGATCGGCACACTCTGCAAGTCAGCGTACCGTGTCAAAGCGGATGTTGTCATGGAACTTGTGTCGCAGATGATAAAAGAAGTGATACGCTATGCGGATGTAGACAGGGAGGCGTTTGCAAAAGAGATAAGGGCAGATTTTCTCTCCCTGCGTCCGCGTAGCCAGAATGTAACACTTTATGTAAATTGTTGCGTATTGGCTATGCAGACGCTGGATGGGAGGCATTGGCCTGTCTGTTTGT
>CAJUBQ010000097.1 GCA_910584595.1 uncultured Eubacterium sp. | reverse complement strand
GAGAAAGTGCCTTGTGCGTTATTTTATTTTTCAAAAAGTTGTAAAGTGGTGTAAAGAACGAAAATCAGGTAATCACTTACCGGGAGTTTTGCCGGTTACTGAAAAGCAAAGAAAACATGATCTGGTATCAGTCGTTAATCAATTACTATTTAAGAATCGGCAAAGGCGAATATGAGCAATTACAGGAATTATTAATACATATGAAAGAACTGGCAAGATTGATTGATGAAATGGTATCAGGAGGAGATTCGATCAGACAAAAAATATTAGCGGAAGGTTTAGAAGATTAGTCAAAAGAGGATGATGAAATGCAAATTTATATGATAGAACCAGATATGACAATGGAGTGTACAACACAGGCTGAGCCTTTTGCGCATACGGTAAAAGCGAAGCTGGAAAGTTATGTATCTGTTAACTGTGTCAACAGTTTTAATATCAATATGTATGAAGGAGAAATCAATGAGAATTCCTTTATTATATTATTTAATGATAAAAGCGACAGAAAAATGAGCGAAAACATTCAGAATTTTCTGAATACAGCCAAAAAGAAAAAAACATCCATATTTCCGATTGCATTACAGAAAGAAACCAGAATGCCGGCAGAGAAGATAGCGGAATATCAAAGCTATGACGTATACGAACAGCTTAGATGCAGAAACCTGGAAGACACTTATTTAAGCAGCATTGCAGAAGATTGTGTAAGAAAAATTATTTCCAGAACTATGCCGATGCTGTACTCTAACAGTGGGCTGATATTTGTCAGTCACAGGCGATTGGACGGGGAAGAAATTACGGCGAATTTGTGCGACAGAATCAAACAGCAGTCGAAACAGTCCAATGTTTTTCGGGATATCATAAATGTCCAGGTAGGGGAAGCGGCGCAGAATGTGATAGACAAGGCGATGGAAAACAGCGATGCTTTTTTATTTATTCATACGGAAAAATCAGCTGAATCTGTATGGATTCAAAAGGAACTGAAATATGCATTGCTAAAAAGTATTCCGGTTGTCTGGATACGGATTGAAAATGCGGATATTTCAAAGCTTCGGATAAAGCCGGCGGAAAATCCAAATCTGGAATATCATTTTTCGGATTTTGAGTCAGAAGAGAGGTTAGTGAAAATAACGGATGAGATTTTACAGACGGTTTTTGAAGCGATTATGCGGCGAAACAGAGAAGTATTTGTTTATTTAAACAGCATAAAAAGCCTGTTTGGGGACAGAATAAAAGAAATTCAGAAAACAAATTTGATTTATGAAGTGACTGTTCCAAGAAGAAACTATCAATATCCGCAGCGGGATATCGTACAATATTTTCAGTTATATGGCAGGACGCCTTTACAGACAGATATTGACAATTATAAAGAGATCATCCGAAAAAAAGGCGTTGCTTATGATTCGGCGCTTATATTAAACAACAGTTATGTGGAAAGAAAAAATTACGATCCTATAATTGGAGAGTCCTGGGCCAGATTTTATGATAATTGGAGCCGATATTTAAAAGGGCAGGGAAAGGAAGAAAATATGGAAATTATCATTTCCGGAGCGTTTCCTGATGGAGACGAGATTTGTAAACAGAGTCTTACAGATGCGCTCATTATTTTTGCCAGTGCAGTGATTCGGGATGGATATTGTCTGACGTTTGGTTCACACCCGACTTTTCAGGAAATATTTTTTGAAGTAGCCAAAGAAGCAGAGACAAATGACAGCAAACAAAAATTAAAGATGTATATTTCGAAATGGTTCGAAGACCAATATACCGATCAAAAAGAACATTTTAAAATGCATGCAAATCTGATCGAAACACAAAAAAAAGGATCCGTTGAAAAAAGCTTGTCTGCTATGAGAAAAAAGATGATACAGCGGAGGAAGGAAGTGGCGGCGCTCATTTGTCTGGGAGGAAAAATCAAAGAAGACAAATCCCAGGAAGGAATACGGGAAGAGATTCGTCTGGCGCAGGAGGCTAAAATTCCTGTATTTGTAGCGGGAACGGTAGGCGGTTGTTCTTCAGTCGTAGCAGCTGAAAATAAAGCAAGCGGTTGGAAAGAGCTGAATGAGGCGCCCTGGGAATTAAATCGAATGTTTATGGAAGATCTGGATTATTTTTGCATTGTAAGGCAATTGTTGGATTATCTTGACAGGTGAATCCGCGCCTGATTTTTGAACGGCGCTGTCGATCTTTTCTTGCTGACAACATATGTTTCTGTACTTTTTTAAAATCTTCCATAACATCTTTGATAATTTTTTCGTGGCGTTGAAAAAATGAAGTAACAGTTCAGGTAGGTCTGCACATTTACTGTGCTGACCGTATAAAAATGTAGCGGTTTCCAGGTATCCGGCCCATCGCAAAGCGATTTCCAATGGCCGGATACGTAACAGTTCAATGGGTTATCTGAACTGTTACAAAATGAAAGATATATTCAGCGCTGCATGATAAAAAATTCTTGACTTTTTAAAAAGGTGGGACTATAATAGCAAAAACGGATACAACTTCATATGGGATAGTAAAGGTTTCGACAGGGGTTTTAAAGCTGGAGAAGCGAGCCGCAGGAGATGCGTAAACTCTCAAAATTAAAATTAAACGCTAACGATAATTTAGCATACGCTGCCTAGTTGCAGCTGTCTGATCTGATGCACCTACACATCAGAACCCAGGCATCGACGATGTAGGAAACGATGCATACTAAGCTTTGCGTATGCAGGCGTATGATGAAGCTACTGAAACGGTAACCGTGTCTGTGCGGGCGCCGCAGAGGGAATGTCAAATCATAGACTACGCTCGTAGAAGTACGGTGGAGGGATCTTTGGACACGGGTTCGATTCCCGTCTATTCCATTCTTAAACAAAATAACCACAGATATAACCGGAAAGCCTGTTAACCAGCGTTTTCCGTTTTTTATTTTATTAAAATACCGGAAGCAGCTGGCGGGTATTTTTGATATGTTAGGAGGCTTATCTTGAGAGTATTAGTAGTCGAAGATGCGAAAGATATGAATCGATTGATTGTAAAGACATTACAAAAGGCCGGATATAGTGTAGACGGCTGTTTGAATGGAGAAGAAGCGCTGGATTTTTTGACTGGTACAGAATATGACGCCATTTTATTGGATGTGATGATGCCAAAAATGGACGGTTACGGACTGTTAAAAAAGCTGAGAAAAGAGGGGATGGATACGCCGGTACTGTTTCTGACAGCATTGGACGCTGTAGCAGATCGTGTGAAAGGACTGGATTTGGGTGCAGATGATTATCTCGTAAAACCGTTTGATTTTGATGAATTGCTGGCTCGGATCAGAGCTATGACACGCAAACATGCCGGCAGCCGAAGCAATGAGTTTACGGTTGCGGATTTGGTAGTGGATATCGGACGCAGGACAGCGATAAGGGGAGGAGTGGATATCCCGTTGATCCCAAAAGAATTTGCTATTTTAGAATATATGATTCGTAATCAGGGAATGGTATTATCAAGAGAACAGCTGGAAAATCAAATCTGGAACTATGAGTATACCGGAAGCTCTAACAATGTGGATGTTTATATGAGCCGTCTGCGAAAAAAAATTGACCATGGTTATGACACAAAGCTGATTCATACGATACGTGGCGTAGGCTGGGCGCTTAGGGTGGATGAGTCAGGGGATCGTTTATGAAAAGAGTCTCAGTAAAGACGAAGATTGTATTTTGGCTTTCGGTGTTAACAGGATTGCTTGCTGTACTTTTGGTTATTTTTATGATGGCAATCAGCAGTAAAGTAGCCGATCAGACGGCAGAAGATCGTCTGGTTTCAGAAGTCAGGAATCGTATAGGGCAGATTCACATGGAGCAGGGAAAACCACAGCCTGGAAAAGGGTTTCGGTTTTATCAAAATGGAGTGACGATTCTTATTTACAGTAAAAAGGAAACTTTGCTGGCGGGGCAGATTCCGATCTCGTTTGTCTCCGGTGAACCTTTTCAAAACGGACGGGTACGAATGATAGACGCAGGCGAAATACAATATTTCATGTTAGATCTATGGGTTTCTGACGGATGGGAAAATGGAGTATGGGTACGTGGACTGATTGAAGCGCCGGATAATAGAATAGCTGTGTACCATTTGTTAAAAGTTGCATTGATAACGCTTCCTTTTTTTATGGCGTTGGCTGCAGCAGGGAGTTATCGGATCATACGCAGGGCATTTCGGCCATTGGATGCGATCAATGCTACAGCTGCGGCAATTAACGAGGCGCGTGATTTATCCAGACGTATCGGCCTGCCGCCTGGGGAAGATGAATTTTCCAGGCTGGGAAGTTCGTTTGATGAGCTGTTTGAACGGTTGGAACGGTCTTTTGAGGCAGAAAAACAGTTTACGGCGGATGCTTCCCATGAGCTGCGTACGCCGTTATCTATTATAAAAGGAGCATGTGAGTATGCGCTAAAGTATGGCGAAACGCAGGAAGACAGTCAGGAATCACTGGAAATGATTAAGCGTCAGGCAGAGAAGATGTCTGGCATTATTTCTCAGCTTCTAAGTATGACAAGGATGGAGCAGGGGACCGAGCAGTTTTGCATGGAGACGCTGGAGCTGCGAGATTTTCTTCGCAGGCTGTGCACAGAACAGGCATTTGATGCTGAACATGTCGTTGTTGAAGATGGTGATTTGATAGAAGTGCAGGCAAATGCCGGACTGCTGTCAAGACTGGTGATAAATCTGGTGGAAAATGCTTTGAAATACGGGCGCACAGATGGTCATGTATGGCTGTCTGTCCGCACGTACGGCGATGAAGCGCAGCTTATGGTGCAGGATGACGGTCCGGGAATTGCTCCGGAACACCAGGAGAAAATATGGCAGAGATTTTATCAGGCGGATGCCGCCCACAGCGAAGCGATGGGAGCCGGATTGGGGTTGCCGATGGTGCGGCAGATTGCAAAGATTCATGGTGGCTATATGACATTAGAAAGTGAGTTGCATGTGGGCAGCTTATTTATTTTGCATCTGCCGGTCAATAAGGTTTCATAAGGTTCCATAAGGATCAATCATATTTTCTTATCAATTTCATGTACGTTTCATATTTTAAGATTAAGATTTGTTTATGAAACGAATCAACAATTAAATTCAGAAAGGAAAGCATTTCATGAAGCAAAAAAGTATTTTGTGTGCGGCCGGTATGGCTGTTTTGCTGGTAAGCGCTTGTGGCAGGCAGGAAAAGCAGCTGGAATATATCGGCGCGTCCCAGGCAAAAAGCCTGGCATTGGAAGCATCCGGCATAGTTGCTTCGCAGGCTGAGTTTACGTCTGTAGATATGTCAGAGCAAAATGGGCAGGATTATTATGAAGTGGAGTTTACCGCTCTTGGAGCGGATTATTCCTATGACATCGATGCCCTTACAGGAGTGATTATTGAAGCGGATGTACCGGATGCCGGGATACAGCAGAAAGGAAATGCGGCAGATGATCTTATACCGGACGAAGCTGCAAAAAACG
This sequence comes from uncultured Eubacterium sp., assembly GCA_910584595.1. Lineage (GTDB taxonomy): Bacteria > Bacillota > Clostridia > Lachnospirales > Lachnospiraceae > Eubacterium_J. Next base: position 11,367 of record CAJUBQ010000097.1, on the reverse strand, counting down.
AAATCCGTATGGATGGCGGCAATCAGACAGAGACAGGAACAATTTCAGAGCAGGAAGCAAAAACAAGTGCGTTAGCACATGCCGGATTGACAGAAGAACAGGTATCGTTTCTAAAATGCGGTTTGGATCAGGATGATGGCAGAACCGTTTATGAAACAGAATTTTATACGGCAGATGGCAAAGAGTATGATTATGAGATTGACGCATTTACAGGAAAAGTGGTCAGTTATGATTATGATGCAGAGTCCGTTGTGCCGCCAGATACGAACAAGGATAGCAGCATTACGGAGCAGGAAGCCATGGAACTGGCATTGGCGCAGGTGCCGGGCGCCTCGATGGATGATATTTGGGAATTTGAGACTGACCATGAAGATGGCCGTATCGAGTATGAGGGCAAGATCAGATACGATGGCATGGAATATGAATTTGAAATTGATGCCTACAGCGGAGCTTTTCGCAGCTGGGAAGCAGAGCTGATGGATCATTCTGATTAAGATTGGAAAATAATAAAATGCAGGAGGAAAGAAAGATGAAGGTAAGAAAGAGTTTAGCAGCTGTTTTACTGGCAGCAGGAGTGATTGTGACAGGCAGCCTGGCAGGAGCAGACAGCGCTGCGGCAGCAGGAATATCCAGTGCGAATCAGGCAAAGCAAAAAGCATTGCAGAAGGTACCGAATGCTGTAGTAACGGATGTAGATATGGATCGTGAAAACGGAGAGCAGGTTTATGAGATTGAATTGGTCAAAGACTTGAAAAAATATGAGATTACTTACCGTTCATCGGATGGTAAAATGCTTGCGTATGGCTGGGAAAAAACGATGGTCAGCCCGAATCGCAGCCGTTCCATTATCAGTGAAGACAAATGCAGACAACTTGCGCTTAAAAAGGTAAAAGATGGGACGATTACTGCTGTTTCACAGAAGACGGACGATGGCATTGATATTTATAAGGTTAAGATGACGGCGGGAAAGAAGCATTATACGCTGAAATATCATGCCAGAACCGGAGCTTTGATCGAGTGTAAATGGAAGCTTGTGAACGCATCTGCATCAAATAGCCAGAATGGAGATGTCGGTATGGAAAAAGCAAAGCAAATCGCGTTGAAGGAAGTTCCGGGTGCAGTTGTGTATCAGGCAGAATATGATGTAGATGATGGTGTGGCAGTTTATGAGATTGAAGTGGTGAAAGGCAATTATGAGTATGAATTTAAAATTGCCGCAGATTCCGGAACCATTTTAGAAAGAGATAAAGATTTCAGAGATTAAAAGAACAGCTTTTACAAACCTGTTGCAGTAATGAATATATTATGATGCTGCAACAGGTTTTCAGGTATAGGCTTTTGTGTGTATCTTTGTTATAATATTGCCAGTAGAGAAGGAGTGTGAATAACATGGGTAAAGAAAGAAAACGCCTTCCGGTGGGAATAGAAAATTTTGAGCAGATGATTCATGATAACTATTATTATGTGGATAAAACAGGATTGATTTCAGAACTGATCCGTAATGGAGGAATGGTAAATCTCTTTACCAGACCAAGACGCTTTGGGAAAACCTTAAATATGAGTATGCTGGAACATTTTTTTTCCATAGAGAGAGATAAAAGTATCTTTGATGGATTGAAAATTTCAAAAGATGCAAAACAGTGTGAAGAGTATATGGGGAAGTATCCGGTTATTTCAGTTTCCCTTAAAGGAATCAATGCTGCTACTTATGAAGGCGCATTTGATTTTGCGGTTCAGATCATGAAAAGAGCAGCCCGTAATGTTCAGTTTCTTTTGGAAAGCAACTCTTTAAGTGATTATGATAAGTTAGAATATAAAGAACTTTTGAATAGTAATATGAGCGAGTCTGTATTTTGTGGTGGACTGAAAATATTATCGGAATTGTTGGAGAAACATTATGGAACAAAAGTAATTCTTTTAATGGATGAATATGATGTCCCATTAGCAAAAGCATTTGAAAACGGGTATTATGATCGGATGATATTTCTAATCCGTAATCTGTTGGAACAGACATTAAAAACGAATAACAGCCTGAAATTTGCAGTGATGACGGGGTGTATGCGTATTTCCAAAGAGAGCATTTTTACTGGTCTGAATAATCTGAAAGTATTATCAATCACAGATGAACGTTATGATGAATATTTTGGTTTTACGGATACGGAAGTGAGAGAAATGTTGAAGTATTATGAAACAGAAGATCATTATGAAGAAATCAAAAGCTGGTACGACGGGTATCAGTTTGGCAACGTAGAAGTATATTGCCCGTGGGATGTATTGAATCACTGTGATAGAATTAAAGACCATGCAAATGTGTCTCCGGAAAATTATTGGATCAATACCAGCAGTAACGATGCTGTCAGGAAATTTGTTCAGATGTCTGATAATCTTACAACCAAACGTGAGATTGAAAAACTGCTCGCCGGTGAGGAAATCACGAAAGAGATTCATCAGGAGATGATCTATCCGGAAATGTACCAGTCTTTGGAGAACGTCTGGAGTCTCTTATTTATGACCGGATATTTAACGCAGCGTGGAAGGGTTGATATAAAACGGTATAAACTTGCGATACCAAATTTGGAAATCCGGGATATTTTTCAGACACAGATTATGGACTGCTTCAAAGAGAGTGTTACAAAAGACGGCGATACGTTGAGCCGGTTCTGTAATGCCTTGAAAAATGGAAAGGAAAAAAACGTAGAGGAGATTTTTGAAAGCTACCTGAAAAAGACCATCAGTATCCGGGATACGTTTGTGAGGAAGGCGAGGAAAGAAAACTTTTATCATGGGATACTGCTTGGAATCCTGGGTGTGAAGGAGGAATGGTACGTATCGTCCAATCAGGAAACCGGCGAAGGGTACAGCGATATCCTCATAGAAACCGAAAACAGTGAAATGGCTATCCTTATTGAAGTTAAGTATGCCAATGACGGTAATCTTTATCAGGCTTGTGAAAAGGCGTTAAGGCAGGTAGAAGAAAGGAAGTATGATGAAGAACTCCGGGAAAACGGAGTGGATAAAATTTTAAAATATGGGATTGCGTGTTATATGAAACGCTGTAAAGTGAAACTGAGAGAGGAATCATATATCAGAAAGCGATCAGGTTATAAAAAAGCGGAGCTGTGAGGATACAGTTCCGTTTTTTTATGGCCTGATATATGTATGAGCCAGAAAAAGGGAGATGAAAGGGTATGCACATTTTATACAAATTTGATAGAAATATGAGTGCGATTGTGGTATTCTGTTAGAGCGTGTTTGAAAAATCATTCCCGCGATCTGCACTCCCCACTATGCGCAGAATTTATCCCAAATTTAATCAACGTAGCCCGCTACGACTCATAAATTTGGGATGAATTCTCCATAAAATGTGAAGCGCATCTCACGGAAAGCATTTTTCAAACACGCTCTAGCAGTAAAAATCGAAAATTACAGATGATATAAAGGAGATAAAACTATATGGCAACACAGTTAAAGAAAAGACCCATTGAAAAAGAACTGAAATTCTTAGCTGACTTTGAACTATATGGAGTGTTAATGTTTGCAGGAATGTATTTCGCAACAAAGTTTATTATCGATATGGACGTTGGAAAGAACGCGTTTAAATTAAATTGGATTTCGTTTTATCCATTGTTGGTATTTTCTGTCATAGTAATAGAGGGCAGCTTCTATTGGCGTAATAAGTTGAGAATGGTAAGAAGAAAAGCGGCGTTAAGTAATTTTGAAATTGGCAGGATTTACAGTAAATTAAGATGGTTAAATGTAATTTTATTAACAGCTTATTTGCCAATCCTTATGATTGCGGTTCTTGAAAAAGAAGATTTATCTGGAATAATTGTTGGAGTTTTACTGTATTTTATAGCGGTCATAGAACAAATCAATTATTTTCATATCAGGCTTTCATATCAGACGGTAAATGGCAGGCTTTTAGTGATTGAGCCCTTAAAAAAACTTTTTACTGGAACCGGAAAACGTTCACAATTGCGGAAGGATATAGATACTTATTTAAAAGGTTAACTTCCGGTTTGTTTCAACCGCTATAACCACAATCACAATAGAATAAGTCGCACAGCGTCAGAGCGTATAGAACACCAGTCTATGCGCTCAATTTTTATGTAAAGGAGCAGATTTATGAGCAAAGACAGCAATACACGACATGATCTGAACTGCTGCGTTACTTTTATATTTACAAAGAAAAAGGAAAATTTGGTGATTGTATGTTATGCGCATTTGTGTTAGAATAGTGGCACTATTTTCCCGCTTTCCTACTATATGGAAATGACGGGAATCAGACAAAGCAAAGGAAAGGAACAGAGTTTATGAAGAAACGATTCGCAGCGGCGATGCTGTCTGCCTGCCTGGCGCTTGGGCCGTGTGCCGGCTACTATGTGCCTGCCTATGGTGCGCAGCAAAATGCCGTACTGACAGACATGAAACAAAGTACATTGGAGGTGGAGGTAGCGTCTACACAATGGTTTCCATATGAAGGAAATGTAATTGTAAAGATCAGTGATGGAAGCGGCAGGAACGATCAAAAGGAGCTTACCATTGCAAAAGATGCATCTGCCGAGGCAATCTTTCAGGTGCCGCAAGGGGATTATACCGTCAGTGTCCAGGCAGAGAAATTTGCTTCTTATACACAGCAGATACATACTGAAGCCGGATGGATACATAAAATAAAAGTCTGCTCTTCGAAAATACAAAATGGCAGCAGTGCGGCGCCGGGATGGCTGAGGTCTGGCGATGTGGACGGAGACGGCGATATTGATGAGGATGATTCCAACGCTCTGCAGGCTGCAATCCGGGCAGGGAAGGACGAAAAAGTCTATGATTTGAATTATGACGGCAAAGTGGATCTGGCTGATTTAAATTTGCTGGTACAAAGTAAAGATGAAAAACAGGAATCCGCAGTTGAAAAACTCTGGGCTGTGAACCCGTCTGCAGTTATAGCGGAATCCGGTACGAAACTGATAGACGGCGCCGGATTTGAAGCTATGTTTCAGGAAGAAGGAAGCGTAAAACTGCAAAATGAAAGCGGCAGTGTGATCTCGCAGGAACATCCGGTAGAATTTGCGATGGATCTGACAAACGGAAATGAAACGCAGGCGCCAAAGCTGGAAGGAATGACGATCAAAGCTCCGCAGCAGACAGATGGCAGCAGTACCGTCAGCCAGATTGCGGACGGTACTGTTACGATTGTTTATCTGGATGCAGACGGAACAGAGAAGACCCGTCAGATATCTTTCAGTGAAAAACAAGAGAATGCATCACTTGCTGCATTTTCTTTCAGAGAAAACAAGGAGAAAATCAGTACGGAAGCAGATGGTTCGCTCGTACTGGATTTTGGCGGACAGATTGCAGTTAAGAGGGTATCTGTCCGTATCACCGGAACGACCAAAAAGGAGCAAAATCTGGTAGAAATTGCAAAGGTGACATTTATCAACCATATGGAAGATCACATTCCGGCTCCGCAGCTTGATATACCGGATATTTTGTCCGTTACGCCAGGCAGTAAAAAGCTGACCGTAGTCTGGAGCGCACAAAAAAATATTACCGGTTATGAACTGTATGTTTCAGGGCCGGTCAAAAACCAAAGCGGGGCGGAGTCACAGGTGATTGCCGTTTCGGATGTTTCTTATGAGGTTTCTTCTATTAATCAGAAAAACCTTGTAAATTACAAAGACTATACGCTGAAAGTGCGGTCGGTCAATGGTGATTGGAGAAGTCCATGGTCAGAAGTAAAGACTGCAAAACCACTGCCGCAGGCAAAGCCGGCCGCGCCGGATAACGTAAAGGCTGCGGGAGGTTACCGTTCGATTACCGTATCCTGGAAGGACATGGATGATTCGGATGGATATATGGTTTATTATAAAGAAAAAGATGCGGCAGAATATGAGCCGGCAGTAAAGGATTTTGTCCAGACGAAAGAGGGGACAGGAAGACTTCGTGGGACAAGCTATACGATCAACGGTTTAAAAGAGCATGCAGCTTATCTTGTCTATGTCATAAGCTGGAATGAATTTGGCTGGAGCGGCAAGTCGCTTGTATCAGAAGCAGTGACCAGATCAGAGGCCGCGCCGGTTCTGCCATCCTATCGGCTGTTAAATACGCCAAATGGCGTCGGGCAGGTGACAGCGCATATCGTAGACGCTGTGATTGGCGGCAGCGGCGCCGACATGGTGAACAGTCCTCTGGATACAAAGAAAAACAGCGGGCTTGGTCTTGTAGACAACGATTATGCATCTTACTGGAGCAAGGTTGATTGGGAAGACGGCGTTCAATACCCGGCTGCGACCAAGGGAATGACCATCACGTTGGATCAGGAATACGAGATGAACTATTTTACATTTGCAGCGGCAGACCAAAAAACCGGTTTCGACACGGTGCGGATTGAATACTGGAATCAGACGGATCCAAAGAATGCAAAAATCGCAGGGGCGCGTCTGCTGGAAAAGCATGATGTGAACGATAACCCCTATTATATCGTAAAATTAGATGAAACGATCAAAGCCAATAAAATTAAAATGAGCATCGGACGCTCTTATGTAAGAGAGGAAATGAAAGTCGGAGAAATCCGTTTTTACCGCTATGATTCTCTGGAAGATGAGATTATGGCGCTTTATACGGATGAAATGCATATGACGCTTCGTGACGATGTAACGCTTCAAACAATACAGGCATTAGAAAACCGTCTGGATACCCCGGATGCTGAAAGCAATGAAAAACATCCGCTTTATCAGGAGCTTGCGCTGGAGATTCAGACAGCAAAAGAAATACTGACAACCGGATTGGATGCCGCCCGCAGGATACATCCGCAGATTACGGCGCAAAAAGACGGGCATTTGGGATTTGGCGGATTAAATGCATGGCAGCCGCTTGGCAGGACAGCTTATGCCAAAGAAACGCTGCTTGTATATGTCGGGCATCCTACAAAAAGAACAGGAGATGCAGCGCAGCTTCAGCTTGTATTTACCCAGCATCATGCGGAATCGTCCGGTTTGGCGCGTGTTGTCAATCTTAAGGTTGGCAGAAATATGATTACAGTTCCGCAGCTTTCAGATAAAGAAGCAGAACGCGGCGGTCAGATTTACGCAGCATATACCGGAAACAGTGATACAGATGCCTATGCAGTCCGTATCAGCGGCGGCAGTTCGATTCCGGTATTGGATGTGTATGGTAAGAACGCAAACGAACGGACAGAGGCGATTCGTGCTTATATACAGGAGTTAGAGGCACACACAGCTTTTTTGGAAACACAACATCAAGATGTGCATACAGGTACCAAACATACAGATGCAGCCTACGATGCAGCGAACTGTATTCTGAACGCGACGGATATTTTAATGGAGAAAATGATGTATTCGCTGCCGGCGTCACAGGTTCTTTCAGGAATTGGAAAAGATAAGAGCCTGGATGAAAAAGTATCGCAGCTGGATCAGTCTTTGCAGGCAATGGAGCAGATGATGACACTGTTTTATCAGCATAAGGGATTAAGCGATGGGGCTGATACAGAAAAGATGCACAGGTATCCTTCCCAACATTTGAATATTCGTTATATGCGCATGTTTGCCGGAGCTTTTATGTATGCGGCCGGAAACCATATCGGTATTGAATGGGGTTCTGCAACGCTGGCAGGAGCCGCAAAGAGCTGGAACAGCTTTGGATGGGGAATTGCACATGAGATTGGTCACAACATTAACCAGGGTTCTTATGCCATTGCAGAGGTTACCAATAATTATTTTGCACAGCTGATGAAGAAAATTGCAGACGGAACCACACGTTTTTCTTATGACCAGGTGTACAAAAAAGTTACCTCCAAAACGATCGGGCGGTCATCAAATGTGGCAACCCAGCTTGCAATGTATTGGCAGTTATATCTGGCATACGGCAATGAGAAAAACGACGCGCGTATTTACACGAATGCAAAAGAGCAGTTTGACAACTTATTTTTTGCAAGAGTTGACACTTATGCCAGAAATCCAAAAGCGGCCCCACAGGGCGGAGTAACGTTAGACGGCGGCACAGACCAGAATCTGATGCGGCTTGCATGTGCTGCGGCAGAAAAGAATATTCTCACGTTTTTTGAACGATGGGGTATGGTTGCGGATGAGACGACGATAAAATATGCCAATCAATTTGAGAAAGAAACAAAAGCAATTTATTATGTCAATGATGCAGTCAGGGATTATCGGATTGACCAAAAAGAAAAAGAACAGACGGATACGATATTAGAAAAAGACGCAGTTACCGCTTCGGTGAAGGCAGAATCCAACGAAGTAACGATTACGATGCAAACGAATCAGAATCCGGAGCTTGTCCTTGGTTATGAGATTATCCGCAGTATGACAAACAATGGACAGACAGAGTCCGAGGTGATCGGCTTCCAGCCTATGGACGCCGCCGAATCTACCATATTTACAGATCGTGTGAGTACAGTGAATAACCGCGTGCTTTCTTATAAGGTGCGAGCGGTTGACAAATTTTTAAACTATTCAAATGCAGCAGATGCGGGTTTTGTAAAAATCCAAACAGACGGAATATTAGATAAATCCGGTTGGACAATTACAGAGACAAATATGATATCAAAAGATGATACCGATATTCCAACAGATGCCGATCATCCGGACAGCGGTTATGACGCAGAGGAACCAGGTCGTGTAGAAGCTGCAAAAGTAAATAGCATTGCACGCATCATTGATAACGATACGACGAAAGAAGGCACGTATCAGGAAGCGGCTGACCGTACTGTAGATACTGCTTCCGTTACGATAGATATGCATCGCATAGAAGCGGTTACCGCTTTGAAATATCAGGGAAGCAAACTCGATTCGATTACGATAGAGGTCAGTCAAAACGGACAAGACGACTGGCTGGAAGTAAAGAAAGATTATACCGGGCTTAAAAATGCAAAAGAGACGCAAAAGACAGATGTATGGTTTGATGCCGTAAAAGAAACGGAACGGGAACATTGGATTGGCACTTATGACGCCAGATATATACGGCTGACATTCAAAAAATCCGGTCCGGCTGTTATTCAGGAAATTGAAATCTGCGGCCCGTCCGGAGATAATCTGGAGTTCTTAACAGCAGAAAGCGGAAAACCTGCAGTCGGAACATTAAAAGCAGACTATTCATATGGAACCGGAACAAAAGACGTGATTCCAAAAGGTTCTCTTGTATTTACGGGAACCTACAAAGGAAATCCTGCTTATAATGTCATTATATTGTATGATGCAGATGGAAATGTGATCGGCGCAAAAGACAAAGAAGTTCATGCAGAACAGGTTATTTTTGCGCCGGATCCAAAAGACGGCAATCTGGGTGAAACATCCGACGGCGCCTGGGTCTATTATATAGAACCGGGAGATTGGGACGAAACGACGGTTCGCAGCCTTCAGGGAATACGCGGAGAATTATATCGCGTTGATGATGCGAAGACAATGGAAGCAGAACGGATTGTCAGCGATACACAGTTATTAGAACTGCCTGCCGTATTGCCGGAAATCACATTGACAGGAAGCTCTTTTTAGCCATTGCGAAAGAGATTGTTAAGAGGGACAGAAAAAATGAGAAAAAAAATAAAAAGAAGTATTTTTCGTATGATCGTGTGCTGCTTTGCAATACTTTTGTTTCCTCCGCATATCGTATCAGCAGACGCTGGTGGAGAGCTTACGGTTGGAAATCAGAAAATTACAGTAACACTGCAAAAGCCCCAAGAAGAACCGGAAGCGATTACTTCTGTACGCTTCTTTTTGACCGTTTCCGTATTGGAAGGACAGATGCAGGAGCCATCGTTTGAGTTTGCAGAGACCGTGTTAAGCATCCAAAAGCCGGATGGAGTTCGCAGTGCAGCCATAACCGGACAAAACGGCAGTTATTTGATAGATATTATTATATCAGAAAAAGCCGACCAGGATATTTTTGCGGGAGGAAATCAGGCAGTGATAGGCACACTGAATCTGTCTCCTTCCAGCGGGTCTTTTCGAATACAGACTGCATTTACAGGAGCGCCGTCTTCTGACGACAAGCAGCCGGTATTACGGTACATCAATCATACCGGCCAGTCTGTACAGGTTGTTCCGCTATCAGGCGTAAGACCTGTCGTCTGCACAGATACAAATGGTTCCAATCATACGACGATACCGGAAATCCCAGGCTATCCGGTAACTCCAAATGTGCCGGGCAACCCGGTAACGCCTGCTGACCCGGATATGCCGCAAACACCGGACAACCCTTCCACAACGCCGGAATTGCCAAATGATACGATAACAGATAACCCACAAACGCCGGATGAAACGTCTGATTTTACAAAAAAAGCGGCGCCAAAGCTAACGCTTTCCGCAAAAAATAAAAGCAGTAAAATTTCATTTGCATGGAACCGTATCGAAGGCGCAGACGGATATCAGATTTATCGTTACGAAGAAGAAACGAAAAGATATACAAGAGTAAAAACAATTGCAAATGCAGAAAAAACGTCTTATGCTAAAACGATGGATTATGCAACTGCATACGCATTTCGGGTACGTGCATATCAAACGTCATTAGAAGGCAGCAGAGTTTATGGGAAATTCAGTCCGATCGCCAAGGTGACTACTGCACCTTCTAAAGTAACGAAATTGTCTGTGCGGCAGCTGAAATCTGCAAAAGCAGCTCTTACCTGGCAGCCACAGGAAGGAGCGCAAGGATATCAGATTTACCGCAGCGCCAAGAAAAACGGGACTTATACACGCATCAAAACATTAAAAAACAGTCAGTCCAAAAAATACTCCGGAATCAGCCAAAAACGCGGCAAAACCTATTATTATAAAGTCCGGGCTTACGTGACAGGAGAAGATGGCGTTCGCAGGTATGGAACATTTAGCAGTGTGAAGAAGCTGGTGATTCGCTAAAAGATTTCTATAATAGAAGTTTTTTAAGAAAACCGTTCAGAGTATATGTTGCATATTGGCTTCTCGGACGTCGGATGACAGGGAGCCGCGTCGGCTTCTGGTTCCTTTTCCAGAATTCTTAGTGATTCTTAGTATTTTGGAATAGCATGTCCCGCTTTATCGGGTATGGACACAGGCAGACCAGGCAAACGCCCTCTCTCAGCATCCGGGAATCCATAATATGCAACACATGATCTGAACGGTTACGTAAATCGTTACTATTCACGGGGGTGTGGACAAGTAACAAAGCAACAGCTTAGACAAAGTGTTGCTTTTGGGCCTCCCGGACGCTGGATGAGGGAATCGGCCCTGTCTCATTGTTCCGGTTTCCAGAACGTAAGAATCCCTAAGCATTCTGCATTTAAGTTGTGGCGCCGGACGGACGCGTCACCTAATTCGCCCTGGCTTAACGCCAGCAGCTAAAGGCGCCGCTGCGGCTTCGCCG
>CAJUBQ010000096.1 GCA_910584595.1 uncultured Eubacterium sp. | reverse complement strand
CCGATTTGAACGAGCAGGCAGAGAAACGGTTAGATATTATCATGGAGCAGATGAAAACTGCCGAAAGTGTGACAGAGGAATTAAAAGCCCAAAATCAGTGGGAATGGGTTCAGAAAATGAACAGTATTCGCTGTCGGGCAGAGGAAATAGTTAAAAATGAGATGATTTATATTTAAATCATGGAGGCAAAAATAATATGGATAAACAAATTTATATTACAGAAGAAGAACGGAAGAAGTGTCAAAAGGTAGCTGATGCGTTTACGGAACTGTATGATATGGCAGATATTGTAGTGGTTGATGTTGGTAGATACGGTTTTGTGATGCTGAAATATTATAAGCCGCCGCATGGTTTTGAGGAAGATGAAACTTTTACAGACAGCAGGGCATTGTTTGAGGGATTATGGCAGGAATGGCTTGATATGGAGCTGTATTTTATGGCAAAAGGTACTTCTTTGATGGAAAAGGGGTATAAAGGTGTGTTTGAGAGCTTGCCAGAAGAAAAACAGTCGGTACTTATCGGGCGAAAATCCGATTTTGCAGAGAAAGCAGGGATATATCTGTAAAACAATGATTTCAAGAATGAGATAGATAAAGGGGTGGATTCCGTAGGCGCAGGCATTGTGGAAATGTCGTATGACTGGCTGCGTTCATGGAACTGTGGAAAACCCCGTTTGCAGGGTGTGGGAAAGCTGCTTTTGCTTTTCCACAGGCTGTGAACGGGGTTTTCCATAGTTCTATAGCCAATTATGAACATTTCCATGATGCGGTTCTTGAGTACTTGAAAATGTTCGCCTAACCGCATATAATTATACTGATAGAGATTAAAGAAAGGGTGAATGAAGATGTTAGAGTATATTTCTGCCCCGGAAGCGGCGAAGAAATGGGGCATTTCAGAAAGACGGGTGCAAAAGCTATGTGAGGAAAACCGCATACCGGGTGTGGCAAAGTTTAGTCGTTTGTGGTTAATCCCAAAGGACGCAGAGAAGCCGATAGACAAACGGCGTAAATTTAATTGAAAGGAACGATTTCATGGCGAACATTTTAATTGTAGAAGATGAAAAAAATATGCAGGATATTATTGTCGAGTATATCAAAAAAGGCGGGCATACCTGCTTTACTGCTGATGACGGAATAGACGCTTTAATGATATTAAAAAACAATCCAATGGACTTAATGATACTGGATATTATGATGCCCCACATGGACGGGTTTATTGTTTGTAAAATGGCACGGGAAATGAGCAATATGCCTATTATCATGCTGACAGCGAAAAGCGAAGAAAGCGACAAGTTAAAAGGGTATGAATATGGTGCTGACGATTACACAACAAAACCATTTAGTCCAAAGGTCTTATTGGCTAAAGTTAATGCGCTTCTCCGGCGTTCTTCCTCAGAACCATTAGAACTATTGAGTATAGGAAAAATTTCCGTTATGCCGTCCTCACACAAAGTATTTTTAGATGGGCAGGAAATTAACCTTACTCACAAAGAATACGAACTGCTTTATTTTTTTATGATGAACCCCGGACAAATTTTTACCCGTGAACAGTTGCTGAACAGAATTTGGGGATATGATTTTGAGGGAACTACCCGAACTGTAGATACCCATATCAAAACATTGCGACAAAAATTAGGAAGCGAGGGGAAGCATATTGTAACGCTGATCCGCTCCGGCTATAAATTAGAGGTAACAGTATGAAAAACAATGATACTTTTAGCGTTCATTCAATACGGAAAAAAATACTTTTAATATCTAAGGTTATAGGTGCTGTTCTCATTATTTCGTATATACTTTCGACTAAATTACCATTTTCGCCAAATATTTCACTTCCTATTTGGACTGTTTTTGTGGCGCTGTTAATTTTTACTGTTGATTTTTTAATGAGTTGCTTTATTTCCAAACCTATTGCTAAATTAGAACAGGCAGCAAAAAGAATGGCTGATTTAGATTTTTCTTCTCCGTGTGATGTTATGACAAATGATGAATTTGGACGACTTTCTAAAAATCTTAATGTTATGGCTGAAAATTTACAAAAAGCTCTTATAAAGTTAGAGAGGGCAAAAAGCCAGCTTGAAAAAGATGTCGAGCAGGAACGCATACTGTTAGCAGAACGTAAAGAATTAGTAGACAGTTTATCCCATGAAATGAAAACTCCTTTGGGGATTATAAGAGCTTATGCGGAGGGTTATCAAGACGAAGAAGATGAAAAAAAAAAACAAAGATATGCAGAAATAATCATATCGGAAACAGAACGAATGAATAATCTGATTAAATTTAAGACTTGCTCCATTCGCAGTCTGTCTGTATGAACAAAAACTTTATAGTCGGGAAGTTCATATTGCAATTCAAAATTAACATCTGGCGTATCAATCAATAACCGTCCGGCGACTGTTTCTAATAGTTCAACAAAGTCAAAGCGTTCGGGGGAAAGTTGAACAGCCCCGGTTTCTAATGCAGACAAATCTAATAAAGTAGTGGTATTGGTGGCTGCTGATTGTGGTAGTGGTGATAATCGCTATCCCTTTCAAAATCAAGTTTATGAAATGGTGGAACAAACGCCAGCAGGAAAAGAAAAATAATCAACAGGGAAAATGGGGGGGATGATGTATGATTGAAGTTAAAAATCTGACGTTCTCTTATGGAAAGGATAAGCAAGCCTTGAACGGCTTGGATTTTACAGTAGGGGACGGTGAAATTTTTGGATTTTTAGGACCCAATGGTTCCGGCAAATCCACAACACAAAAAATCCTTACAGGGATTTTGAAAGGACACGGCGGCAAAGTATCACTATTTGGAAAAGATATTGCTACAGCGCATATACAGGACTTTTTTCAAAAAATAGGCGTTTTATTTGAGTTTCCCTATCTCTATTTAAATTTGAGTGCTATTGATAACCTCAAATATTTTTCCTCATTTTATCCCGCAGAGCAATTACGGGATATTGAAGAATTACTGGAAGCGTTGGAATTTAAGCGTGATTTCCTTAGAAAACCAGTTTCTTCTTACTCGAAAGGTATGCGGCAGCGCGTAAGTATGGCAAGAGTGCTTATAAGCAATCCTAAACTGTTATTTTTGGACGAACCGACCAGCGGACTTGACCCGTCCGGCGCAGTTTTGTTCCGCAAGATTATAGAGGAAGAACGCAAAAAAGGTACTACAGTATTTTTAACCACTCATAATATGCTGGATGCCGATTTGTTATGTGACAGGGTAGCTTTTATTACAAATGGGAATATTGCAGCATTAGACACTCCGAAAAAGCTGAAAGAGAAAAACAGCAATCAACGTGTTAAAATCTGCTACCTGTATCAAGATAAACGGGAAGAAAAAACAATCGAAGCCCCGGAATTAGAAGCCGGTATTCCATTCCCCCATGATGAGATTATTAGCGTCCATTCGGAAGAACCGACTTTAGAGGATATGTTTATTCAATATACGGGGAGGGGGCTGTCTTAATGTGGAAAAATTTTATTTCTCTATTCAAAAAAGACTGTCAAATGATGATAGCCGGAAAATTTTTTCTGCTTGCGGTTGGTTCTCTTCTCCTTTACACATTGTTTATTAACTTCGGTTATATAAAGTTTATGAAAGCTGAATTGTACCATGTATATTTGTATGATCCACAAGGTACACAGCCGCAAGTGTCTGACTTGGTTTATCCTGTAATATCATTGGAGGAATTAGATCAAGCTCTTGTTACAGACACAACCAGCATAGGGATAGATGCCAGTTCCAGCACACCCAATATTATTCTTTATTATGGGAGTGAAAAGGTTGACAGGCACCGTGCTGACTATGCACGCTCACTTTTGTACCCGGATAATGGATATACTGCTAAAACAGTAGGGGCAAATACACCCGAATTAAAACAGCGGAAAGAAATAACTTGCGAATTGTTATTTATTGAGATTGTTGCTGTTGGATTTTTAGGGATTGCTTCTGTTCTGTTCAAAGAAAAGCAAATGGGAGTTATTCGCGTTCATGCTATTCTTCCCTTGAAAAAGTGTCTGTTTATTTTATCGAAGATTATTATTTTTTTATTAGCAGATTTAATATTTGCTGCATTGATGACTGTATTCAACATAGGGGTTGCTGATACAATCCATATTTTACCCGCTGTATTAGTACAGACTGCGGTCTTGTCCCTTGTTATGGCATTGGCGGGTTTCGGGTGTACGATGGTGCTAAATGATTTCAAACAATTTTCACTTGCTTATTTGGTAATTGCTATTTTTGCAGCCACACCCGTATTTTTGGCAGCGAATACCTCTATAAAAATGGCATGGATAGGTTGGCATCCGTTTTATCAAATTTATATGGGATTAAAAAATGCTTATTTTGGAACACCTGTAACTAACCCTGTTTATTACATTTGCTCTGTTTGTGGAATTGCCGCCCTATTTATAATTATTCAAATCGCATTTCAGAAAGAAATGAGAAAGGAAGGCTGACAATGGGAGGATTGATTTACCAACTAAAAAGTGTTCGGAAAGATAAATTTTGTATCATGTCTTTTCTCTTGCCACTGATAGTTGCTTTTATCCTAAATTTTATAGGAGCTATTGATTTTTCCACGCTAAGTGAATTTCACTTTGGTGTAATACAGGATAATTTGCCCGCCGGAGCAATCTCATGGTTAGAACGATATGGAGCTGTAACCGAATATAAGACGCAGGAGGATTTGATTGCTGCTGTCAATGATCCCTCTACAAACTTTATAGGTGTAGAAGCTGACAGCAACGGTATTAAAACAATGCTGTCCGGTGATGAAATGGATTTATGGCGACAAACAGCAGATACACTTCCTGCATTATACAGAGACTATGAAAACGCAGAAGAAATAACGGTTACAGTTTTAGAGCGTCCCGACCCAATGGAGGGATTTCAAAACATATTTATTGCTGCAACGCTGATTGTAGCAATGTTTATGGGATGCACTTTTAATGCAATGAACATCATAGAAGAAAAGGAAAATGGCGTTGCGCTGGTCAATCAAATATTACCCATGACACATAGCCAATATATCATTCAAAAAATTTTTGTTGGCTTTGTCTGCGGAGGTCTGTCCGCTATCCTCACAGCCTGTATATGTTTCCGATTATCAATCCAAAGTGCGCTTTTTATGTTGGTACTGATTATTCTTTCGGCATTTGTAGCTGCATTGATCGGGCTGTTTATAGGAGAATTTGCGGAAAACCTTATGGTTGGAGTTGTTTATATCAAGGTAGTGCTGATAATATTTATTGCCGTACCATTACTATCCTATTTGCTTGGAGCGAACGGGTTAGCTTTGATATTCTGTAACCTTATTCCGTCCAATGCAACTTTTGAGGGCATTATGAGTTTAGCAAGTGAAACCGAACAAATAATTACAAAGGATATACTTATCCTTATGGCGCATTGTCTTGTTTGGTTTTTGCTTTATTTAACAATCGCTAAATGGAAGAAGAAAAACATATAAAATTACAACTTGCCGCACGACGGCAAAAGAAAAAAGCTGTCGTACAGCAGCCATGTTATAGTGCTTTAATTTTACGGTGGCTTTGGAAAACAAAGCTGCCGTTTTTGTTTGGAAATAAAATTAGGATGAGTTAAATCAGGAGGTAAATAATGAGAAAGAGGAAATTGAAAATGTCACTCCATAGAATAAGGGAAACAAAAGAATTACGGATAACTTTACACATCAAGGTGTACTGCAAGGAAGATTAAAACTTCACTGCGGTACACCTTTTTTAATGGATGCGAAATTTGTCTGATTTTGGATTTTGATGCGGTTTCGCTTTGGAGGATTTGTAAAAGAAATATGGTTGCTGCTGCCCTGTGTTTCAGCAGAGGTTTTGTTTTGGTCTACTGTTTCATGTAGGGCTGTTTTGAGAGCATAGCTTTTTGTGTATCCCACACCTGTTTCATCAGCTTTTTTACTTCCTCTACATCGGCTTTATACACGTTGCCCGTTGCGTTCATTCGTTTTGCTATCTGGTTCAGATTGCCACCGATTTTTCCGAGTGCAGCGTTGTATTCCCGAAGTTCGGAATAGTCAATGTCATAGACAAAGCCATACAAAATCAGACGGCGGAGGAAAGCGGATTTACTTTTCATGCCGGAGATTTTTACTTTCTGCTCCAGTATGTACTGCTCGTCATTACTCAAGTATAGTTTCAGTTCGTTTTTGCGTTCTCTGTTTGCCATATTTATGTCCTTTCTGTAATGGGATTATGAAGGAATTTTACACTATCTTCTATCCCGTTACGGGGGATATTAGTGCAAAAAAATGAGTGAAAAAATCAGAAATTCCGTCAGGACATTTTGAGATTTTTGAACGCAGAGGGGGTTAGGGGGAAGCTTCACTCTACAAGCATTTTTTACAAGTTTCCGTCCTTTGGAAAATTGGAAAAAATCAGCCTGTGAGGGAACACAGGCAGTGCTTGCTATGACGTTATACCAACTTTTTTGCAAACACTGGCAAATAAGGGATTCTTTCAGAAAAAGTCGGTATAACTTTTATCGTTTTTTTAAAAATAATCAGATTTTTTTGAGGAAGGTAGCCATAGGGGAACATTACTTTTTCTATAATACCCACAGGGAATCAAACAGCGGAAGGAGGTGAAACATGAAGGACAACGCATTCCAGCGGCGGCGTGATATCGAGCGTATGCTGCTGTCGGGGAAAAAGCTGACCACATCGGAAATGATGAAGATGTACGGTGTCGGCAGGAAAGCAATCCGCAGGGATTTTGACATCATCGGCGAAGAACTGCCCGTGGTTACACGGCAGGGATATGACGGTGGTTATTACCTTGCGGGCGGCGTATCGCAGCACCAGAACTCGCTCACACAGGAACAGTTGGAATGTTTGGAAAAAGTTGCTGTGACCTGTGGTTCAGATGACAGGAAAATTGTTTTGTCAATCATACACGAATTTGGACCGTACTGCGGAAGTTTTACATAGAAAATGACGGGAGGCGTGGCATGGACACTGCACACCGGAGAATGGAAATCATCAGCATTTTATCCGCCAGAGGGCATACGACAATGAGGGAGCTTGCATGGGAACTGGAGGTTTCAAGGCGCACGATAATGAATGACGTTATCGCACTGTCTTTTGATTACCCTGTCTACACAAAGCCGGGCGAAGGCGGCGGGGTTTTCATCACAGAAAATTACAAGCCCTATACCAACACCCTCACGCTGACGGAACAGAAAACCTTATGCGGCTTATATGATAAAGCAGAGGGGAAAGAGAAAGAAATTCTTTTCCGTATCATTCGCAAATATGGTGCGGACAAGCTGAAAATTTAAGGCGGCATTTGAACGCTGACACTAAAAACTGAATACATAATCCAATATATATTTCTGCAATCTTTCCCGATTGTTTGCAGAAAGTTTTCAAGGGATTTTGAATTATTTTTCATTAACACAGCGCAAGGGCAGTCACAGACTTATGGGAAAAGTCTGGGCTGTCCTTTTTGTGCGTTTAAGGAGGTATTTATGGCAAAGAGATATTACTGGCTGAAACTGAAAGCGGACTGGTTTTCAGACAAGCGCATCAAGAAGCTGCGCTCCATAGCGGGCGGTGATACGCACACAATTATCTATCTGAAAATGATGCTGCTGTCGTTAAAGGACGAGGGGAAACTTTACTTTGAGGGTGTGGAGGACAACTTCGCTTCAGAGATTGCCCTTGCGCTTGACGAGGACGCAGAAAACGTGAAGCTGACGCTTGCATTTTTACAGCGGCACGGGCTGATAGAGATTGGTGATGATGACGAGTACCAGCTCACAGAAGTGCCGACAATCATCGGCTCGGAAACAGCGTCAACCATACGTTCAAGGGAGTGCAGGGAACGGAAAAAACAGCTTGCGCTTGGACAGAAAGTGTTGCAATGCAACACAAATGAAACAGGCTGCAACAACCTGAAACAGATTTGCCGCGTAGAGAGAGAGTTAGAGATAGAGAGAGATAAAGAGATAGAGAAAGAGGGAGAGGGAGAGAAAGACACGCCCGCCCCCGCCGCTTATGGGAGATTGCATAATATTTTCCTCTCTGATGCAGAGCTTGATGCTTTGAAAACAGAACTGCCCAGCAGATGGGAATATTACATTGACCGCTTATCCATGCATATTGCTTCAAGCGGGAAACAGTACCATAACCATGCCGCCACGATTTACAAATGGGCGCAGGAGGACGCTGAAAAGGCAGCAGTCACAGGAAATGTACTGAAAAAGGGAATCCCCGATTATTCATACAGTGAGGAGGACAGCTTATGAACGGTTTGACTGACACAATTTTACAGATGATGGACACTGCGCCGGAGCAGGAGGATTACATGGGGGAGGACGGTTTATTGTACTGTGGGAAATGCCATAAACCCAAAGAAGCCTATTTCCCAAAAGGCAGGGCTTTATTCGGGCGTGACCGACACCCGTCTGAATGTGACTGCCGCAGGGCGGAGCGTGAAAAGCGGGAAAAAAGGGATTTGGACGAAAAGCACAATGCCGAAGTGGAGCGTCTGAAACGGGAAGGCTTTTCCAATCCTGCCATGCGTCACTGGACTTTTGAAAACGACAACGGGAAATGCCCACAGATAGGGAAAGCGTATTCCTATGTGGAGAAGTGGGAAACGGTGCGGTCTGAAAACCTCGGTTACTTACTGTGGGGGAATGTCGGATCGGGGAAAAGCTACTTTGCAGGCTATATCGCTAATGCCCTCATGGAGAAGGAAATACCTGTCTGCATGACGAACTTTGCAACGATACTGAATAATCTTTTTTATGGTTCGGAAAACAGGAATGAGTACATTGTAAGGCTCTGCTCCTATCCACTGCTCATTCTTGATGATTTCGGCATGGAGAGGGGTACGGAATACGGACTGGAACAGGTATACAACGTGATTGACAGCAGGTATATCAGCAAAAAGCCGCTGATTGCAACGACAAATCTCACGCCGGAGCAGCTAAAGAACCCGGAGGACGTCCCCCACGCACGCATTTATGGCAGGCTGCTTGAGATGTGTACGCCTGTCCGTTTTACGGGAGATGATTTCCGCAGGGCAGCGGCGCAGCAGAAAAAGGAACGCCTTAAAGAACTGATGATGGAGAATAAGACGGTGCAGGCTGAGGGGGCAGATTTATGATTATGGACAGGGAAATGAAAACAGACAAAAAAGGGGCAAAGGCGCAGACAAGGTTTGTTGTGACGAGGGAGTTTGGCGGCACACAGACCATGCAGGAAGCCTTTGAACATCTTATAGAGAAAAAGACGGAGGAACACATTTCAAGGAATGCGGCGCATTTTTTGAATAAGGGGCAGGCAGGTTTTTGAAAAATATGTTGAAATTAAGGTGGGGGCATGGTAGTATAATGGTATCGTGTCCCTGTTCATAAAGGAGAGAACCTATGAACAGGAAAAGCAATTCTAAAAGCACAAGTCCAATGATTACTGCCCTCTACTGCCGCTTATCCCTTGAGGATGGTAAAGACAATGAGAGCATGAGTATCAGCAACCAGAAGTTACTGCTGAAAGATTACGCAGAAAAGAACGGCATGTTCAACTGCGAGTATTATGTGGACGACGGTTTCACAGGGCGGAACTTCAACCGTCCGGCATTCCAGCGCATGATAAGCGATATTGAAGCAGGAAAGATAAGCTGTGTGATTACGAAAGACCTTTCAAGGCTTGGGCGCAACTATATCGAATCCGGCAGCTACATGGAAGTATTCTTCCCGAAACACAATGTCCGCTACATAGCTATTACAGACAATTACGACAGCGTGAACAAGCAGGAAATGGATATTGCGCCGTTTAAGAATATTCTGAACGATATGTACAGCAGGGATATTTCTAAAAAGGTGCTTGCGGGGCGCATGACACGCTCAAGGCAGGGGAAATTCTGCGGGGGACAGCCGCCGCTTGGTCTGATGCGTGATCCTGACGATAACGGGCATCTTATCATTGATCCGGAAACTGCGCCAATCATCAGGCGGATATATGACCTTGCGCTTGACGGGTTTGGGAACATGAAAATATGCAAGGTTTTGATGGAGGAACGGATACCGATTACAAGAATGCAGACGGGAACGGATTGTGATGTGAATTATTACGCTTGGAGCGGTTCACGCATATCAACCATTTTGAGGAATCCATTTTACAAGGGCGCACATGTTGTCTGTAAGACACACCAGAAGGGCATACGCTCCAATACTTACAACATCATTCCGAGGGAGCAGAGGGAAGTCATAGAGGACTGCCACGAAGCCATTATCCCCAAACTGGAGTGGGAAAAGGTTCAGCAGCTTATAGACCGCAGACCGCCGATTATGAAGGGGAATAACTGCCCGTATTACAATATTTTTCATGGCATTGTCTACTGTGCCACCTGTGGGAAATCCATGCAGGTACGCTATGAAAAAGTGAGAAGGACAGACAAAGACCGCCGAACTGGAAAAGAACGTGAGCCGATAGACAAGGCATATTATATCTGCCAGACATATAACCGTTTGGGTAAAAATGCCTGCACAAGCCATAAAATCGAAGCAAGGGATTTATATAACCTTGTGCTTGCCGACATACAGGAAGTTGCGGCTATGGCGTTAAAGGACAGGGAAGCGTTTTACGGGCGTTTAAGCCGGAGAATGGAAAAACAGTACCTTGCCGACACTGACAGCTTTAAAAGGGAATATGAGAGCCTTGCAGGACGCAATCAGGAGATAGACGATACTTTTATCAGCCTTTATGCGGACAAGGCAAAGGGGATACTTACGGAAAAGCGTTTTCTGAAGCTGATGGACGCAATGGAAAAGGAGCAGGAAAGCAACCAGAACCGTATGCAGGAAATAGCGGCACTTATCAGTGAGGAGGAACATTCAGAGGGAGATGTGCGGACGTTTATGGAGGAAATAAAGCGGTATGCCGCCATTACGGAACTTGACGAGGTTGTGTTAAACAGACTGATTAACCGCATCTTGATAGGCAAGCCGGAGAAGATTGATGGTGTAAAGACACAGGAAGTACGGATTGTATATAATTTTGTTGGGGAATTGTAAAATAATAGAGCATTGCATCAAATAACTGAAAAAAGCAGAAATTCAAGAGAGTTTCTGCTTTTTGAATGAACAATAATGATGCATTAAATTCATATTATGGCAATATTTGAAGAATTGTGTTATGCTAATTGTGTTATACGAATTTTTTTATTTATAGACGATTGGAAAAGAATCTGATAAATAGAACGCATTATAAAGATATGATATTTTGTCAATTTACATATAGGGAGGTTTTGGATATGTATAAAGTTAGAAAAATAAAATTTATCAATCATCCCATTCTTAAAAGTATGGAATTTAATTTTGTAGGATTGGATGGAAAAGCAGTCGATACGGTGATTTTTGCTGGTGAAAATGGCTGTGGAAAAAGTACAATTATTGATGAATTGTATAATGTCGTGGCAGGGAGGCAGCCTGTATCAAATATTACTGAATATGAAGTCGATGGTGAAATTTATACTGTTCATATTAACAGGAAAAATAATAATACGTATGAAACAGCATGTTATGATAAGAATGGAAACAGTACTAATGTTAACCTTCCTGCTTTTGCCGCAATTTTTTCGGATGTTGATATAAATTTTCATGCTAAAGGAATTTCTACAGTTACAAGTATGACATTGGATGAGCAATATCGTTGTAAGCGTTCAGACAGTAATTTACCAACAACGATTAACCAATTGTTGATAGATATTCAAGCATTGGATGATGCAGAGATTGCAAAAAAATTAAGGGAAAATCATAAACTTTCGTATGAAAACATGAAGATTGATGAGCGAATGAATCGATTTAGGAATGCGTTTGGAAAAATATTTGATGATCTTGAATATAGTGGAATAGATAATCAGAACGGGGAGAAAGTTGTTTTGTTTAAAAAATATGATGAACTTATTCCTATTGATTCATTAAGTTCTGGAGAGAAACAGATAGTTTATAGAGGTTCTTTTCTTCTTCGGGATATTAATGCACTAAATGGTGCGTTTGCTTTTATTGATGAACCTGAAATTAGTCTTCATCCTATATGGCAAATGAAAATAATGGATTTTTACAAGGGCATATTCACAAATGATGCTGAACAACAGACTTCACAGATGTTTGTGGTGACACATTCGCCATTTATTATTCATAATGAAAATCGTAGAAATGACAAAGTTATTGTGTTAGCGCGTGACGAAGGAGGTAACATTATTATAAGAGATGAACCAGAGTATTATCAATGTTCTTCGGTTGAACTGATTAAAGATGCTTTTAATATAACCCTGTTTGGTGAAGGACATTCTACAGTATATCTCGAAGGAAGAACTGATGAGAAATATTTCAATAAAGCACTGGAAGTATATGATTACACTGTGCCGTTTTCCTTTAAATGGGTAGGATATCAGAAAGACAATGGACAAGAAGAAAATACAGGAAAAACTGCTTTAGATAAAGCATATTTGTTCTTGGCTGGTAGAAATCTATCGGAAAAGAATGTTTGCTTATTTGATTGCGATACTGGAAGAAAAGAATGTATGAGGAATAATACATATATACGAGTTATACCAACATTTCAAAATTCAAAGGGTATGAAAAAGGGAGTTGAAAACGCTTTAGTGTTGGACGATATTGACATGAGTTCGTATTATTTGTCGCATACTATAAAGGGAGATTATGGCGGTGATACCATCATAAATGAGTTTCAAAAAATGAAATTTTGTGAAGATTTATGTACTATGCCAAAAGAAGTGTTGATAAAAGTATTTGTAAACCTAAAGACGGTAATAGATTCTCTTCTTGAAATATTTGATTAATGCTTATCAATCACATGGCATCGTTATGAGTAAAATAAAGAATATTGTATTATACAATTGAAAATAAGAGTAAAGAGAGCAGAGATTCGAGAGAGTCCCTGCTTTTTTATGCACACGGGCACCCATAGGAATATGTCAGCAAAGGCTGACGGGTGCCCGGCGCATGAGTAGGGGAAGATGGGTCTTCCCCTACTCGATTGCGCAAAATTAAATTCATCACTTGACAATGTTGCATAGATCTGATGTCAAGGGATGAGCTGGCTGTAATGGACGGGGATAAATGCATCTTGCATCTTCGCGGCGTGCGGCCGTTTTTCAGCAGCAAGTTTGATATTACAAAGCATAAGCGTTATAAGGAGCTGTCAGACTTTGATAAAAAGAATGCCTTTGACGTGGAAGAATACATGAAACACCGGTTGGAAGTCGGCATGGATGAGGAGTTCAGCCTGTTTGAAGCAGATGCAGGCATACAGGCTGATGGAGATGTGTCCGGTGCAGAAGCGAATGAGCCATAAAGGCGCTGCCGGGAAAGGTCGGACGTGGAAATAACGGATATAAAAGCCCGTATTTCATTTGAAATTCTTTTGTAGGGAAAGAATTTCAGATGAAAATGCGGGCTTTTATTTTTTAGAAAAGAAAGGCGGGAATGGGGTACAGGATACGGGCGCCGGACCAGATTCCGGCAGGTACATAAGAAGCGGCATGGAGCCTGAAAGGATGGATTTCAGCAGAACCGGGAAAGGAGATTCCAGGGCCGCAGCGGAAAGGGCGCAGGGCATGGAACGCGCCCTTTTTGTCCGGGTTCCGGCAGAAATACAAAAGAATGGCAGAAAAATGTGAAACTGCGGTTCTGGAAACATAATATATGGCATTTTTTACATCGGCAATTACGACACTGCAGGTACTTATAACAGCACTTGGCGCAGGCCTCGGCGTATGGGGAGTGATCAATCTTCTGGAAGGCTACGGCAATGACAACCCTGGAGCCAATGCTCGTGTGTCATAAAGAAACACAATTAATGTGGCAGACCGTCCATTATTCCGTACAAAATTAATAAGAGTGAAAAAAATGGTGCAATGAAGAAAAGAAGATGCTATAATAGTAAAAATATCTGTTCCGGCGCAAATATGATTATGGAACAATGGAAACAAATCAGGATGAAAGATGGTGGTAATTTGGGTAAAAAAGATACCATAACAAAAGAATATATGCGTAATCCAATTGTGTTTGACGATGCATTCAATAAATAACTGTATCACGGCAGACAGGTGATAAAACCAGAAAAATTAAAAGAACTGGATACCACGGAGATTGCTGTTCCGTACGGCAATGGAAATGCATCCGTGCCGGAGCAGAGGTACCGGGATGTGTTGAAAACAGTGATGACTGACGGAAATACGGCATACTGCATCTTGGGGATAGAAAATGCCAGTGATATTCATTATGCTATCCCCGTGAAAAACGGACTGTATGACTTAATGCAGTTTGCGCGTCAGGTATCAGAAACGGCAAAATCACATAAATGCAGGGAAAAAGAGAGAATCTGTGCGGAGGGGTACAGGCCTTCACAGGGTGAATACTTAGGCGGCTTTTATAAGACAGACCGGCTGATCCCGGTGTTGACACTGACTGTCTTTTATTCAGCGGAAGAATGGGATGGCCCGCTGACACTGCGGGAAATGTATTCTGCTGCGGATGAAGAAATTATGCAGTATGTGCCGGATTACAAGGTCAATCTTATAGCGCCAGGAAATATGGCTGAAAAAGAAATAGAAGAATTTCACTCAAGCCTGAAAGAAGTCATGCTGTATATTAAGTATTCCAAAGACAAGAAAAAATTACAGGAAGTAACGGAGAAAAATAAGAACTTTCGCAGTCTGGAACTTCAGGCGGCAGAAGTAATCCGTGTGGTAACAAATTCAAAACTGAAATATCAGAAAGGACAGGAGGCGGTTGATATGTGTGCGGCGCTTGAAGAAATGAAAATGGACAGCAGAATAGAGGGTGAAATAAAGGGGTCTGTTGAAACCTATAGAGAAGTTGATTTTTCTATACAAGAGACAGTAAAACGTATAGCAGAGAAGTTCAGTTTTTCTTTACAAAAATCAGAGGAGGAGGTTAGGAAGTATTGGAAATAATGTGTAATTTGCAAATTTTTGAAACCAGTCGTTAATGTCTTTTCATTGTTAAAAGAATTACTGCGTTTTCGCACTGGTTCATAAGCAGATGTAAAAGAAAGCCAGAAAATGGCATTTGGTACTTTCTGGCTTTCTCATTAATTTTGAGGCCTTTGAATAAGGGCTTCTAATTTATCCTCATTAAAATCTGGAATAGCGTCTATAGATCCATCAAATAGTGCGGCATATACTTTTTTATCGGCACGTAATTGATATTTTTCCAGAGGATTAATAATTGAGGAGCCATTGGGCGTTTTAATCACAAAATTAATTTCGTCATTTCTTAATAAATCATTCGTAAGTAATCTTGATTCATGGCAGGTAATTATTAATTGTGTATTTCTGCATTCAGCCATCTTTAAAAATAATTCGATTATTTTTTCTGTCATTATAGGATGAAGGCATCTGTCAATTTCATCAATAATAAATATGCGGTTATCGGATATTTTGAAGAAGATTTCAATCAAGTCCAAAAATGTAAACTCATTAGACAAAGATATTTCATTGCTTGAAAAGAAAAAGGCTGAAATAGATAAGAGATGCGCTGAATTTCAAACGAAGATTAATTCTGCTCAAAGAAGCATTACTCCGAGAACATCGGCCTCTATGGCAGCAAATAAAATGAGGCAGATAACAAATTGGCAGTCTGATTATGCAAGGAAGATGTCGGAGAGCGCAGACATTGGGAAGAAAATAGCTGATAAACGAACAAAACGAAATGATGCATATATAAAATTACAAAAGGAACAGCAGTTAAAGCAAAGTAAAGCTTTAAAACAAATGAAGCAATCATACGAAAAACGAATAAATGAATTTAACGATCACATGACACAAGATATTATAACAAACAGGGATAACATCAACGGCGAAAATGAAGAAGATTATGATGTTTTTGTTTCCCATGCATGGGAAAACAAAGAAGATTTTGCTGATGAATTTGTCAAGTCGTTATGTGACTATGGAATAAAGGTATGGTACGATACAACCCAAATGAAATGGGGAGACTCTATGAGAGCTAAAATTGATGATTCCGGCAAACACATCCAGAAAAGCGTACCTACCACAAAGAAAGACTCCCCTTATCTGCGCAAGACACTCTTCCAGATCATGGACGGCCTGATTAAGCGTTCCCCCGTGGATGCCCCTGTTTACGCCTTTATGGACAAGAAACGGGCACAGGGCAAGCCTTATTACGTCTACATGACTGCCGGGGCAAACAAGTTCCTACGCATTTATTACGGTCGGGTAAAAGAATATCTTTCCACGCTTGCAGAAGCAGAAGAAATTTAAGTAAATACCTTCACTTCCCATCAGGCCAGCGTTCTGCGGTGGCCTTTTTGTAGTACTCATTTTTCAACCTGTATAGAATTTTCAAAGTTCACAAATTTCTGCTTGACTTTCTATTTGCAGACTGCTTTTCCCATAAAACCCTCCTTTCGCAAATACATTTTGTCAGGGTAAGTCTTTCAATAAATCCAGCGGTTGTTCTGTTTTTCCCAAAAGCAGATTTTCAATGCCTGTCTGTTTTGCAAAACAGTTCCGCTTGTCTAAAAATTCTTTCTGTTTTTCTTTGGACAGACATTTGAATATGCCGTTACATGGCAGGAATACCCGAAAGAACTGGTACAGCCGGAAATCAAGGCGGAAAACCGCACAGGTACAATAGAGCAGTTGGCACAGAATGTGGCGGCTGTCGAAAAGCAGGTACAGCTTATGGGGGTAAAAATGAGCCGAAATCAAATGTATTAGACTTAACAGTTATAACGCAACAGATATAAACTTAAAATCTTGTAATATGCAAAAGGACATTTTTACAGAATGAAAGTGTCCTTTTGCATGTGCAATTATTCAAATTATTTTATTAAAAAAATCTTTGACTTTAATGCTTGATTTTTGAATTTAGAGAGCAGGAAAACATAAACGTTGATAAATTCACGGATATATGATAAAATTTTCTTTAGAAAAATATGCGGAGGTATATTATGGCTGTCAGCTATAAAAAATTACTACATCTTATGATAGAACGTGATATTACAAATATAAAGCTAATGCATGATGCAAATATTTCTGCCAACATCATCACTAAAATCAAAAACGGAAAATATATTGCTCTTGATAAAGTGGAAAGTATTTGCTTAGCACTGGATGTTACACCGAATGATATTTTAGAATTTATTCAATCGGAGGATAAGGAAAATGCCTGACAAAATAATGTCCATACTGGCTGAAGTAACTGGTGGTAAAAGTTATAAGGCTCATAAATATGGACTTGACCATGCAGATAGACCTTTTATTGATTATGGTGAAGACTCTATTATCTGGAAAAAAACAGCAGA
>CAJUBQ010000095.1 GCA_910584595.1 uncultured Eubacterium sp. | reverse complement strand
ACCATATATGCATTTTTTGTCTGACCGATAAAGAAGGTGTCAGCCAAGTTATAAATCAGTACCATAATCATACTGATGATCGATGGAATGACATTGCTGATAACTGCTTTGGAAACCGGTGCGTCGCGAAAAATTTCTGTTGTCTTATCTTTCATAAAATAGATTCTCCTTTACTGTATATTTTTATTGTGAACAAATGTTCTAAAGAAATTAGAAAGTATTATAAATTTCGGAATGCCTCTGATTCCAGATTTGCATAAATGGTTTGCAGCATTTTTTTCAAATACTGCAGATCATTTTCGGAAAGACCGTCAAATAGGAGCTGACTTACCAAAGGATCTTTTTGTTGGACTTTCTGTACGATCTGTATGCCTGATTCGGTTAGTGCGATTGTTTTCGAACGGGCGTCCGGCGATCTGCTTTTCCTGATAAATCCTTTTTCTTCTAAAATTTTCAGAACATGGATGGCGCTCGTATGTTTGACGCCGAAATGGTCAGCAATGTCTGTAAGCGTATTGTGGCTTTGCGGATTTTCAGCTAAATAGGCAAGAAAGTCAAACTGGGTGATGGTCAGTCCGTCTTTACGCAGCGCCTGGTTAAAATTCGCGGCAAGCTGATTGTGTATTTTTTTGAAATAGCGCTTAAGTTCATGCATCGGATGATCTCCCTTCGATATGTAGCAAGCTACATAATAAAACAAAAATTGGAAAATGTCAACTTAAATTTTATGAAGTTTTTATATACAATTATGTAAATAAGCGTTATACTGATAGGTAGTATCAGAAACTATATTTAGGAACGGTTCCGTGTTTTTTTAGAGTATATACTTGCAGGTAGATAACAGTGTTTTGACTGTATAAGCTTTTTTTGTATGGGATTTTTGATACTGAAAATATTTAGGACGGTATTTTATGATTATAGTGTCAGGAGTGAGAATGATGGCAGCACAGGAATTTAAAATTATTGCAGATGGAGCAGCAGATTTGGGAGAAGCTGGCGCACAGGAGAATGGTGTGGATGTTGTTCCGTTTTATGTATCTTTTGATGGAAATACGTATGAGAAAGAAATAGAAGAAGTAGAAGTCCGGGAATTCTATCAAAAAATGGCAGACAACCCGAAAGTGTTTCCAAAGACATCCATGCCTTCGGTGCAGGATTATATAGATGTATTTGAAAGCTATGCAAAGGCAGGCATTCCAGTTCTTTGTATTTGTATTACAGCCAAATTTT
This sequence comes from uncultured Eubacterium sp., assembly GCA_910584595.1. Classification (GTDB taxonomy): domain Bacteria; phylum Bacillota; class Clostridia; order Lachnospirales; family Lachnospiraceae; genus Eubacterium_J. The sequence continues at coordinate 16,335 of CAJUBQ010000095.1, read as the reverse complement.
CAGGTTCTTATCAGTCGGCGATGACAGCGGCGGAAATGATTCAGGAAACATATCCGCAGGCAAAAATTACAGTTATGGATTCGACATTAAATACGGTATTGGAAGGTATGTTTGTAAAAGAAGCGGCCCGTATGCAAAGAGATGGCATTTCTTATCAGGATACGATTGAAAAGCTGCTGAAGCTGCGGGAAACAGGAAGAATCTTATTTACAGTAGGAGGAATGTCTTATCTGGTACATGGAGGCAGAGTCGGGAAGCTGATGGGGCTTGCGGCGAATACATTGAATATTCGTCCGCTGATAACGATGAAGGATGGGGAGATATTTCCATCCGGGCTTGCCAGAAGCCGGAAAAAATCAAGAGATAAAGTATTGGAGATGATCGTTGCATATTTTAAAGAGAGCGGAGAGGATGCCAGCCGGTATGTTATCAATGTCGGATATGGATATGATTATGAAGAGGCAGTTTCATTTCGGGAACAGGTCTGCCAATCCCTGGCAGAAGGCACAGGCAACCAGAATCCGGCAAAGATGGAATCACAGGTAGAGATTCATCAAATTGGCGCAACGGTAGGAGTCCATACAGGGCCGTATCCGATAGGGGTCGGGATACTTAAGAAATATGAGTTTGTATAAATGAGCAGTCAATATTCGAGCTTTTTGAATAGAGCAGTCTCAATCCTGCGATAATAAGATATTGTCATTTTATTTTGATCTGGTTGGTGATTTTCTGGTTCAAAATGCTGTCTGCATAAGACAGATCGGCTATTATAGCATCGTTTCTGTCATGTATTGTGATATGGATCGTATGCTTTCCACCGACGGATACCAGATATGGACACAGGCACGTTTCATATTTTTTATTATCAATGATAAAATTGGCTGTTAAAGCATATTCGGATCCTTTATATTTTTCCAGATTTACGATTTCATTGACAGATTCTGCACTGTTTAGCGTATTTCTTTGAAACAGTACAATATTTGTACTGCCATTGTATAAAAAAATATGAACTTTTTTCACAGGTGTATGAATCTGGTTTTGAATATTGATATATAACCCATTTGTATTTCGTGAAAAAAAACAAATCAAAAACATCAGTGTAAACATACACACAATGGAAACAATGGAAAGTAATTTTTTTTTCGTCATAACGTTTTTTGTAACATCTTGGACAAGCTGAGCGGTTACTTAACCCCTTTCTAAAGTGTAAGATATATCAAATTTTAACTTTCATCTTTTAATGAAGAGAGAAACTCGAGCGTGTCTTAAAAATCGTTTCCTTGATCTGTACTCTACACTTTGTGGAGTTATTCATTTTACGAAAAGCTTTTTGCAGACACGCTCTAAAATAAATTTACCAGTTCATTTTAGAATCAGTTGCACATAAACGACCATTAGAAATTCTTTTCATTTTACCATTTTTTACTTCAGATAATACAATATTTGAAAGAGATGATTCAGACGGAAACCATGTCCCATCAAATTGATTTCTTGCAATATTCCTTCCGACCATATTATTATAAAGATCCATTTCTTTTGGAAGGCCACTTGATTCAGACTCATGTGCATCTGCAAATAGTTTCGCAATATTTGCTCCCACATTTACATCAACATAAGTCTGCTGAAAAGAAAAGTTTACTGTCATAAGAACATTCCAAAATGCATGTCTAAATGCATCTCCATTTCCATTTGTCAAAGCATTTACATTGTTATTATAAATGCGCTGACTTTCGGATAATGCTTTTTTGGAACAAGAATATACTACTACAGCATGACCCGGATAAAGAGCCACTAATTTTTTTTCTTCACTATTCAAATGATCGTATAACTCTGGGAGACGTTTCGTTTTTTTGTTAGCTTCTGAAGCGTATGTGAGCAGTTCAGCAGCTTTTTGATTAATGAGATCCACATTTAAGTTGTCAGTAGTATTTATGAATATCTGTAATTCTTCATAAATGTTTTCGAAATCTGATTGGCAAATATAATTAAGAATATCTTCTGTTAAATATGTTTTTCCTGCTTCCAATCCTAAATATTCAGATAATTCTTCTGGGGAAATACTGCTTTCAGGATTATCATATAAGTATGAGATTTCAGTAGGATTATTTTCAGACGTAATGGTGTCTGTGGATAAATTTCTCATTTTACTTGATGCCTTCACTGTAGTACATGAAGCAATAACATTGATAACTAAAAAAAGCATTACTAATTTTTTTTTCATGATTTTTAATCTCCTTTATGTAGTTTTATCTTGCTTATACTACATTATACATATATTTTTGCAATTGTCAACTAATTTTTTGAGGGAAATAACATTAATGATTGGAACGGTTTTAAAAATATCCGATTTTCTATTGACAGATTTATCCATATGGTATATGATTACTGCATCTGAAACAGAAAAAGACAGGAGAGTAAGCAAATGTTACACTTTATAGTAATGGAGAACGATGCAAACTAAATAGTTGCGGAGGGATGATCCGGTTCGATGTTGTTCTTTTGATTTAGGACAAAGTTTGTGAGGCGTCTCTCTTGATCGGCGGTTATGCTGCTGATACGTCTGCCTTACAAAGCGCTTATTCTATTTGCTTATATTTTTGTAATCAATAAAAAGAGCATGGCTGTATGGTCATGTTATTTTTATATCTAAAATGTGGCGTCTTTATACATTGGTCTGCGGAAACGGCCATGTAGTATCTGCTTTGAAGGCAGTACTGCATGGTTTTTTTATGCGAAAACGGGCTTGCTTTCTGCAGCAGGTAAAGGAGGATGAATGATGAGAAGAATACGCGCTTACATTCGAAAAAACTGGTATGTGTATTTGTTTGCCATAAGTTGTATGGTTTGTGCCATTGTTTTGGATATGCTGTATCCGAAAATTACGCAAAGTATAGTAGATGATGTGATTTTAGCCGGCAGGCAGGAGATTTTTACAAGCTTGCTGGCAGGAATTGTGCTGGTCGGTATTGGGCGGAGTGTATGCGGATATTTAAAAGAATATTTGTTTGATATACTCTGTTCGAAGATTGCTTCGCAGCTGCGTAAGGATTTGTTTGGACATATCCAGACATTGTCTGCCCGGTATTTTGATAATGCAAATACCGGAGAGCTGATGGCAAGAGTAAAAGACGATGTGGATAAGATTTGGAATGCGCTTGGATTTGTTGGAATGCTGACGATTGAAGTAACGATTCATGTGTCTCTTGTTTTGTATTGCATGTTTATGTTAAGCTGGAAGCTTGCGCTCGTTCCGTTGACAGCTATGGTGATCTGTGGATTGACTGCGGTTGTAATGGAGCGCAAGCTGGACGGGGTATATGAGGAGATCAGTGAGGAAAATGCAGCGCTTACGACGGTTGCAGAAGAGAATCTGGCGGGCGTGCGTACGGTAAAAGCATTTGCAAGAGAAAAATTTGAGATTGAAAAATTTTTATCACATAATGAAAGATATTATGAGCTGAATATTACGCAGTCTAAAATTTTGGTCCGGTATTATCCATATTTCCAATTTATTGGGAAAGCGCTTCCGGTATTTATGGCGGTTCTTGGAGGAAGCTTTGTCATACAGCAAAAGCTGACGCTTGGGGCGCTCGTTGCATTTATTGAATATAGCCGTAACTGTACGTGGCCGATGGAAATGATGGGGTGGCTGACGAATGATTTGTCTGCAGCGGCGGCTTCGTATAAAAAGCTTAAAAAAATATTTGATGAGAAAGCTGAAATTACAGATTGTGCGGATGCCAGGATATTAGACCGGATCCAGGGAGAAGTAGCGTTTGAGCATGTTTCTTTTGGGTTAGAGGGCAAACAGATTTTAGCTGATATTGATTTTAAAATCCCGGCAGGCCATACGCTTGGAATTATGGGTGCGACAGGTTCCGGAAAATCGTCTTTGATTGCTCTTTTGCAGCGGTTTTACGATGCAGATGCAGGGACCATACGGCTGGATGGGGAAGATGTTCGAACGTTAACGCTGCGTCAGCTGCGCGGCAGCATTAATGTAGTATTGCAGGATGTATTTTTGTTTTCCGATACGATTGAAGAAAACATTAAGATGGGAAAGCGCAGGGAACTTGCAATAAAAGATGTGAAAAAAGCGGCGCAGGACGCACAGGCAAGCGGTTTTATTGAAGAGATGGAAGAGCAGTACCAAACGGTGATTGGAGAGCGGGGCGTCGGTCTTTCCGGAGGACAAAAACAGCGCATCAGCATTGCAAGAGCATTGTCAAAGCAGAGTCCCGTACTTGTTATGGACGACTCGACTTCTGCGCTGGATATGGAGACAGAGCATGAGATACAAAAAATGCTGCAAGGTCTGGAACATACAACAAAGATTATTATTGGACACCGTATTTCCGCAGTCTGTCATGCGGACGAGATTTTGTATCTGGAAAACGGGATGATTGCGGAACGTGGGACACATGAGCAGCTGATGGAAAAGCGCGGATTGTATTATCATACTTTTCAGGCGCAGTATGGGGCGTTTCCAGAGCGGCAGGAAGGTGCGTAATAATTGGTAAGTTCTGTTTGAAATAACGATTCAGAGGTTCGTGATATCACATATATGCAGGAATGGAACAGAGAAAGGAGGCTGTTATGGCAGTAAATTCTTACCGGGATGATGAGCAGATGGACAATACGAGCAGAAAAAAAATCTTACGTCGTCTGCTAGGTTATTTATTTGAGTTTAAAGGGGCTGTGTTTGCAGTAATGGTTTTGATGGCAGGGGCAATTGTGATTTCTTTATTAAATCCGTTGTTGATCGAAGAGGCGCTCGACCATTACATTGCAAAAAAGAATTTTGATGGGCTTGTCAGACTTGGAATGATCGCGCTTGTGTTAAATATGATTTTTATCGTACTTGTAAAGCTGCGGATGTATATGATGTCTGTCATTTCTAATAAGATTCTGCTGCGCATCCGTCAGGATTTGTATGAACATATTCAGACATTGTCATTTTCATTTTTTGACAGCAGACCGACCGGAAAAATACTGGCGCGGATTATAGGAGACGTAAACGCATTAAAAGATGTATTTGTCAATTCAGTTACAACACTCATTCCGGAATTTATTACGGTGGCAGGCGTTGTAATGATAATGGTGGTCAAGGACTGGCGTTTGGCGCTGGCATCACTGAGCACAATTCCAATTATGGCAGCTGGTGTCTGGATTGTGCAGAAAGCATCGCATAAACGCTGGCAGATTTTTCGAAAAAAAGCGTCCAATCTGAATGCTTATGTGCACGAGGATATTGCAGGAATGCGGGTAGTACAGAGCTTTCGCGCACAAGATGAAACAAACGAAATTTTCGGAAAGCTGACAGATGAGCACAGGGATTCGTTTCAGGACGCATGCAGGTATGCAGATTTGTTTGGCCCGGTTGTAGATTTTTGCTGGGGCATTGGGGCGATGATGCTTTATTTGATCGGTATACGTGTGCTTGGTATCGGGCAGGCATCCGTCGGATTGCTGGTTGCTTTTGGCAGCTATATTAATATGTTCTGGAATCCGATTTTAAATCTGAGCAATTTTTATAACAGCTTGATTACAAATCTGACAGCTGCGGAACGGATTTTTGATATTTTGGATACGGAGCCGGATATTACTGACCGGGAATTTGTTCAGGAACTTCCGTCTATCCGGGGAAGTGTAGAGTTTTCCCATGTCAGCTTTACGTATGATAAAGGGACGCCGGCAGAGACGAAGGTGCTGTCGGATGTGAGCTTTCAGGTGCGTCCAGGTGAGACGATTGCATTAGTCGGGCCAACAGGAGCGGGAAAAACAACGATTGTAAATCTTATCAGCCGATTTTATGATATTGAAGAAGGAGTCATATATGTAGATGGGTATGATCTGACAAAAGTTTCGATCGAAAGCTTCCGCAGGCAGATGGGTGTGATGACGCAGGATAATTTTATTTTCCATGGTACGATACGGGACAACATTTTATATGGAAAGCTGGACGCAACCGAAGAAGAGATGATCGCAGCGGCAAAGGCAGTTCATGCCCATGCGTTTATTATGCAGATGGAGCATGGTTATGATACGGAATTAAAAGAACATGGAGCAGGTCTTTCGATCGGACAAAGACAGCTCATAGCATTTGCGCGTACAATGGTGTCTATGCCGAAAATACTTATTTTAGACGAAGCCACTTCCAGCATCGATACACATACCGAGCTGCTTGTGCAGGAAGGGATAGAGGCGCTGCTTGCAGGAAGAACCAGCTTTGTAATTGCGCATCGGCTGTCTACGATTCAGAATGCAGACCGTATCTTTGTGATTGACAACGGGGGGATTTTGGAGCAGGGGAGCCCGAAAGAACTTATGGAAAAAAAGGGAGCTTATTATCGTTTGTATATGGCGCAGTTTGCAGGGATTGCAAAAGTGTAAAAAGGATGAACAATGATGAACAATGGTTGCTAAATACTTATTGCATATAAAATAAATTGTACAATTATATAATTATGGAATGTGAGTCTAAATCTTAAATAAGAATGGTTATCTTGATTTAGATTCACATTTGCGTCTTTGGCATCATTGACGTTAAGAACAATGACTGATTTGGAGGAGATATATGCTTACAATTATATATGGCGATGTCAGCAACAGTGTTTATAATACAAATATTTATTTTAAAAATTCCTATGAACCGGAATGGCTTGAATCGGAAATGGCAAAAGAAATTATCAGGGATATTGACGGATCGGAAGTAATACGGAATTTGAAATAAGAATAAAAAACGGTGGTGAAATTGTGCATTCTATGAAAGAACTAATTCCTGTAGCCAGTAAATATTTGAATTCGATGAAATGGGAGTAATGGAATATGAAAGGTGCATACAGGGTCGTTGTGGAGACAAAAAAATAAAATATGATTTTCAAATAAAAAGAAATATTACTATTTTTACAGGAGACAGTGGTTCTGGGAAAACGGTTTTAATAGATTTAATTCGTGATTACAGAAGATACGGTTCAGATAGTGGAGTTTTGGTTTCGTGCGGCTGCAGCTTAAGAACGCTGGATAACGAAGACTGGGAATATCAGCTAAAAGGTATTTCGGAAAGCATTATCTTTATTGACGAAGGGAATCGTTTTCTTGTAACAAAGAAATTTGCAGAACTCGTTATTGGATCAGACAATTATTTTGTATTTGCTACACGCGAAAAACTTCCGATGCTTCCATACAGTATTAATGAAATTTACGGATTTCGTAAATGTGGCAAATTCCAGAAAGTAAAACAGACATACAATGAAATCTATCATTTGTATGGAGAAATATCTGAGACAGCTGATATAGAGCCGGCGCTTGTGATTACAGAAGATTCGAACGCCGGATATGAGTTAGATCAAAATTGAATATTTTTATAGGGCAGCGATTTCTGTTATTGATAGATCAGCTGCCTTTTTTGGATATTTTGATATAGTGTAAATATAACCAAAAATAATGGATTAGCATTTTAAAGAAAAGCAAAAACAGATAAAAAAAGATTGCATTATACCCCATTGGGGTATATAATATGTAATGTATCGGGAACGATAATTCAAGGGGACGGATGACAGACAATATAGCAGTCTGAACAAACTGACCTGAGCAAAACAGAATAAATGAAAACAGAGGAAATTAACAAGAGAAAATTAAATAAGAAAATTAAATAAGAGGAAATCAAAAGAATATATCAAAAAAGAGGAGATCAAAGATGCCGGAAAATGAAGCGAAACAGCCGCAAATACAGCCGGATGCCTGCTGCACATGCTGCGGCGGGCTGGCGGATACAGGAAAAACAAAAGAACGCACAAAAGAAGAATATAAAGATTTGATTCACCGTCTGAACCGCATTGAAGGACAGGTACGCGGCATTCGGGGTATGGTGGAAAAGGATGCATACTGTACGGATATCCTTGTACAGGTTGCGGCAGTCAATGCGGCGCTGAACAGTTTTAACAAAGTATTGCTGGCGAACCATATTAAAACATGCGTGACAAGAGATATTCGAGACGGAAAAGAAGAAACGGTAGATGAGCTTGTGAAAATTTTGCAGAAATTAATGAAATAATACGTACAAGGAGGCGATTTGGGTATGGAACAATATACAGTTACCGGGATGAGCTGTGCAGCTTGCAGTGCGCGTGTAGAAAAGGCAGTATCAAAAGTGCCGGGGGTAACATCCTGCTCCGTGAGTCTGTTAACAAACTCGATGGGAGTGGAAGGAACGGCAGATGCGGGCGCAGTCATTCACGCAGTAGAGGAAGCGGGCTATGGAGCATCGCAGAAACATGCTGAGGCAGCTGTGTCAGGTACAGCAGCGGGACAAGAAGAAGCGCTGGCAGATCATGATACCCCGGTATTGAAAAAACGGCTTTATGCTTCTTTAGGATTTTTAGCGGCGCTGATGTATCTTTCTATGGGCCATATGATGTGGAACTGGCCAGCACCGTCATTTTTAAGTGAAAATCATGTGGCAATGGGGTTGCTGCAATTGCTGTTAACCGTTATAATTATGGTGGTGAATCAGAAATTTTTCATCAGTGGTTTTAAAAGCCTGTGGCATAAGGCGCCGAATATGGATACATTGGTGGCTCTTGGATCTACGGCAGCTTTTGTTTACAGCACGTATGCGCTGTTTGCTATGACGGATGCGCAAATGCATGGAGATATGGACGGCGTTATGGCGTATATGCATGAGTTTTACTTTGAGTCAGCGGCTATGATATTAACGCTGATTACAGTAGGGAAAATGCTGGAAGCCCGTTCCAAGGGAAAGACCACCGATGCGCTGAAAGGGCTGATGAAGCTTGCGCCAAAGACGGCGAATGTGCTGAAAGACGGAAAAGAAGTACAGGTGTCAATTGAACAGGTGCAAAAAGGAGATATTTTTCTCGTACGTCCCGGTGAGAATATTCCGGTAGACGGTATTGTACTGGAAGGGAGCAGCGCTGTAAATGAAGCGGCGCTGACAGGAGAGAGTATTCCGGTAGATAAAGCGGAGCAGGATCCGGTATCTGCAGCGACAGTAAATCAGTCTGGATTTTTAAAATGCGAAGCAGTCAGAGTCGGTGAAGATACGACATTGTCACAGATTATTCGCATGGTCAGTGATGCGGCAGCGACAAAAGCGCCGATTGCAAAAGTTGCAGACCGTGTGTCTGGGGTGTTTGTTCCAGTGGTAATTGCGATTGCTGCGGTCACGATTCTGATCTGGCTGTTTGCAGGAGAAAGTGTCGGTTTTGCCCTGGCGAGGGGGATTTCCGTACTGGTTATCAGCTGTCCTTGTGCACTTGGACTGGCCACACCGGTAGCGATTATGGTAGGAAACGGTGTGGGCGCGAAAAGCGGGATTATGTTTAAAACAGCCGTTTCACTGGAAGAAACAGGCCGTACAGAAATCGTTGCTCTTGATAAAACCGGAACGATTACGAATGGAACGCCGAAAGTGACGGATGTAATACCCGCAGAGGGTATTACAGAGCAGGAATTGCTCTATTTGGCTAATACGTTGGAGCAAAAAAGCGAGCATCCGCTGGCTGGCGCTGTGCGGGAGCATGCACAGGAACAAGGAATACACGCAGGTGAAGTGCAGGAATTTGCAGCTTTGCCAGGCAATGGACTGACTGCGGTGTATGAGGGAGCACAGCTGGCCGGGGGCAATGGAACATTTATCAGCAGCCACGCGCCAATATCAAAAAAACTGCTGCTAAAGTCCGAGCAGCTTGCGGAGACGGGAAAAACACCTTTGTTCTTTGCGAAAGACGGTCAGATACTTGGTATGATTGCGGTAGCAGATGTGATAAAGGAAGATAGCCCGCAGGCAGTGCGGGAGCTGCAGAATATGGGAATCCGCGTCGTAATGCTGACAGGCGATCATGAACGTACGGCAAAAGCAATTGGCGCACAGGCAGGAGTGGACGAAGTGATTGCAGGAGTGCTTCCGGACGGAAAGGAAAGCGTCATTCGCTCTTTAAAGCAGCAAGGGCGGACAGCTATGGTCGGCGACGGTATGAATGACGCGCCGGCGTTAACAAGAGCAGATATCGGCATAGCGATTGGCGCGGGTACGGATATAGCGATTGATGCGGCAGATGTGGTATTAATGAAAAGCAGTCTGCTGGATGTGCCGGCAGCAATCAGACTGAGTCGTGCGACGCTTCGTAATATTCACGAAAACCTGTTTTGGGCATTTATCTACAATATGATCGGTATTCCATTGGCTGCGGGCGTTTGGATTCCGTTGTTTCACTGGCAGCTGAATCCGATGTTTGGAGCGGCGGCCATGAGTCTTTCAAGCTTTTGTGTGGTAACAAATGCGCTGCGTTTGAATTTGGTGTCTATTCATGACGCGTCCAAAGATAAAGCAAAAAAGAAAGCAAAAAAGAAAACGAACCGGAAAGACCTTTGGAAAGATACAAATCCGCAGGAAAACAATCCGGAAAATAATACGACTCAAAACACCGAATATAAAAATCAACAGAATATGGAGGAATTAATGATGGAAAAAACAATGAAAATCGAAGGTATGATGTGCGGTCACTGTGAGGCAAGAGTTAAAAAATGTCTGGAAGCATTGGCGCAGGTCGACGAGGCTGTTGTCAGCCATGAAGCCGGAACGGCAGTAGTAAAGCTGAATGCGCAGATCGAAGATGATGTTTTGCGCAAAACGGTAGAGGATCAGGATTATAAAGTAATCGAAATTCAGTAAGTCACATTTCACGAAAGAATCCGGCGTTTTGCCGCGGGCGAACCGCCGGATTCTGTTATTTGGAATATAACCGCGAAATCGTTAGTTAAGATGTTTCGAGCCTGTTTGAAACATATATTAGAAGATTTAACAGGTAAAGAATCAGAAAGGGAACAGGAAAAGAAGAAACATATGCATGATAAAATGACCAGAAAAGATATCGCACGTATGGAGGAAGAGATTGAATACCGCAAACTCGTCGTACGGAAACAGGCGTTGGAAGCTGTAAAAGAAGCTCGTGCACAAGGGGACTTAAGCGAAAACTTTGAGTACCATGCGGCAAAAAAAGATAAAAATCAAAATGAGAGCAGAATCCGCTACCTGGAAAGAATGATTAAAACAGCACAGATCATCGATACGTCTTCCAATGCGGATGAGGTGGGGCTGGATAATACAGTGACCGTTTATTTTGAAGAAGATGATGAGACAGAGACGTTTAAACTTGTGACGACTGTCCGCGGCAATTCGTTAAAAGGTATGATAAGCATTGACTCGCCGATTGGCAAAGCAATTTTGGGGCATAAGGTGGGAGACCGGGTATCTGTGAAAGTCAATCCGGAATACAGTTATGATGTAATTATCAAATCGATTGAAAATACGGTAGATGACGGAACTGATAAATTAAGAAAATTTTAAACGGTTATCTGAAGCATGTTTGAAAACAGGAATCCGAAAGGAGCAATGTGAAATATGAAAATAACAAAACGAACGTTTATAACGATGCTGTCAATGGTTTGTTTTCTGTTTCTTTTTGCAGGGACATTTTCAGAGCTGCCGCGCCAGGTTCAGGCGTCTTCGCAAAAAGCATTGAATTTGGAGCAGATTGAGCAAAAGTTTGCGCAGGCAATCAAAGCAGAAAAGCGCACCGTTACATTTACGGCGCCGGGGAGTTATACGACCGCACAGATTCAGATGGCATTGAATCAGGCAGCAAAGAGCCAGAACCGTCTGTTAGCAGGAAGTGTGCGTTTTCAGAAGCAGACAAACAGCGCCAGTCCAAATGCAAAATATACGATTGAGCTGACAGACGGCGCATTTATTAAAATCAAGCGGTTAAAGTCTGAGGCGGCAGCAGTGAAAGCGGCTGCAAAGGCGCTAAAAAACAGGAAATATTCTACCAATTATTACAGCGATGCGTCATATTATCCAATATTTGTAAAGATGCTTCAGCAGCATCCGGAGTACAATTATGATACGGTTGTCTGGAGAAATACAAATGGTACATACGGATATCACAGGGGAAGTTCGTTATCTAAAAATGAGCAGGACAAGAAAATAAAGGCGGCAGATCAGGCAGCAAAAGATGCGGTGAAAAAATGCATCCAATCAGAGATGTCAGCAAAACAAAAAGCAAAGGCAATCCATGATTATCTGATTCAAAAGTGCAGTTATAATGAGCAAGTGGCATCTTCTGCCGGCAATCAATATCACGATGCATTTACCGCATACGGTGCGCTTGTGGAGGGTTCTGCAGTATGCCAGGGTTATACCGCAGCGTTCAACTTGATGGCAAAAAAATGCGGATTACAGTCTATGGCAGTATGTGGAAGAGCGGCAGGTGTGTCACATGCATGGAATTATGTAAAAACAGGCAGGGAAAGCCGCTATATTGACTGCACCTGGGACGACACAGAGAGGGAAAAAATCAGCTATCAATATTTTAATGTTACCGAGCAGAAAATGAGGGAACAGCATGTGTGGTCAGCTGCAGATTTTCCTGCAGAAGATATTAAATATTCCAAATATTTTTAATTATCTATGCAATTGAAATACAGTTTCTAAGGAACTGTTCAAAAATAACTTTTCATATTGCTTGTCTTTTTTTCCGGCAGCGCCGTTCAAAATGCATAAATCAGGAAAGATGTGGAAAAACTGATAGTATTCGTAAATGAATGTGGGAAAATGCTTTCCGGAGGTGTAGCATGAAAAAATTGTTTAGCGCATTATTTCTTTTATGCATGTTTGCAGCCATTTTGTTTGGTTTGTATAAAGTTACGTTAAACCAGACAGATGAAGGATGCATCCAGCTGGCGGATTTTTATAAACTGGAAGAGAATACGGTAGATGTGTTGTTTGTAGGCAGCAGCCATGTCTATTACAGCGTCAATACGTGTCAATTGTACGATGATTATGGGATTGCCAGTTATCTTTTGGCATCTCCGGGACAGCCGATATGGATTAGTTATTATTTTCTGGAAGAAGCTTTGAAAACACAATCGCCAGAGCTGGTCGTCTTTGATGTCTGTACGCTATATCGAAAAGAAAGCGAGATAGGAACGGCGTCGCTGCCGAGTCTTATCAGCATGAAACCTTCTGCCAGAAAGTGGAAAGCGATTCGCGCAGTCAATGCTCAGGGGCAGTTGTTAGACAGTGTAGGGGCTTTTTTTGCTTTCCCCTATTATCATACAAGATATGTGCAGTCAAAAAAGCAGGAGCAAAGGTATCATGGATATAAGCCTGAGTTTCACGTGATTTCCAAAAGCGAGCTGAAAAAATGGCAGAATCCGGACCGGTCAGATTTTGATCTGCTTGAGCCGGTTAGTGAACAGACAGAAAACTATCTGCGCAAAATGATAAGATTATGCAAAGAGAATGGCATTCGGATGCTGCTGGTCAATTCTCCTTATTTGAATCAGACAAAAGAAAAACAGATGGCATATAATTATGTGTTTCAGATTGCGCGAGAATATGGCGTACCATATATTGACAGCAATCGTGTAAAAGAGATGCAGATTGATTTTGCAGCAGATCTTTTTGAACCCTCACATCTCAATTATTATGGGGCGCTGAAATATACAAAATATCTGGCAGAATGGTTTGAGAAGCATTATGAAATTCCGGACAGACGTAACGATGACCGCTACGAAAACTGGGAAGAGGCAAGTAAGCAGCTGGAGCATTCACAGTTATATCGAAGGACGTTAAAAAAACTGAAAAAGAAAGCATCGATGGCAGATTATGTGCAGGCCGTCCGGCAATTAGAAGAATGTATAATGGTTGTTTATCAAAAGCCCGCAGGCATGCTATATGTATTCGATCATAATCAGCTGGTTTTTTCAAATAACTCTGAGAGAGCATATTTTAAACATTGGCATCTGGGAAAATCAGATCTTGCAGTTACATGCGGCAAAGGTCAGCTTACGGTAATGGTTGACCGAAAAGAATATTTGGATACGGAACAGGGAATCAATATTCTGGTCTATGATAAAGTGGCGCAAGACGTGATTGATGTAGCAGGATTTGACAAAACAGAGTTTGATGCAGCAGGATTTGATAAAACAGAGTTTGATGCAGCAGGATTTGATAAAACAGAGTTTGATGCAGCAGGTTTCGTGAAAAAGAGTCTGGATTAAAAAACAGTTTTATACGCAGAGCAGGTTCGTAATCATTGATTATAAGATTGATTATAAGATTGTTTACAAACTTGCTCTGTTTTGTAGTGTCTGGCTGTTTCTGCTGTATCAGGTTCAGCATACGACAACTTTATTTTTTCCTGATTGTTTGGCATCATAGAGCGCTTCGTCGACTCTTACACAGAGAGTATCCAATGTATCATTGCTTTTCGCCTGGGAGACGCCGATACTGACAGTTAGGGATTTTGCCTGTGGAAACGCTGTACCCGCAAAGCATTTTCGGATGCGTTCTGCAATATCTGTCGCATGGGCGATGTCGCATTCCGGCAGCAGTAGCATAAATTCTTCACCTCCCCACCTTCCGGCAGAAAAAGATTGTGCATCCAGTACATTGCTGTCCTGTAAGATTTTGGCAAGAGCGATAATGACATGATCTCCTTCCTGATGTCCATAGGTGTCATTTACTTGTTTAAAGTTATCGATATCCAGCATAATAATCGAAAAAATTCCTTTTTTCATACAATGCAGTCCTTCGCCGATACGCGACTGAATTTCTTTACGGTTGTATAATCCGGTCAGACCGTCGGTAATAGACGTTTGTTTTAACTGCTTATTGATCGCTGCAAGCTGTTGATTGCGTTCTTCCAGCTCCAGTGATGTTGCGCTGATAAAGTTCGCGAGTCTGGATGCCAGAGGAATTTTCGTAAGAGTTTTTGTGTGAACGGTATTCTTCCGGTATGCGGCAGTCTTGGAACCTTCCCGCATGGCTGCGATGACGAGCGTGACATTATGCTGGTTTAAGTTTTCCTTTGTCCGCAGAAATTCCCCATGAGAAAAAAATCCGGAAGACGGTGCAATATCTTTTAATGGCTCAATTTCATAAGTAGGTTCTTCACTCGTCCAGAAAGTCCTTCTGGCAGCGCAGGAAAAAATATGTAACAGATCCGGCTGAAACTCCTGAATTTCTACACCGGCCGATTTAATACTGGCGATAATTGTTGCCGGATCGCCATAAGAAATCCTTACAATAGATCCGGTTTCAATGTCAGACGACATTGTAATGGAATTATCCGGGTTGCTTGCAACCGGAACGCGCAGAATTGTTGTGTCATTGTGTTCGTAAAACATCGGAAATTCCAGCGTATGGTAGAAAAAATTGCCGTCGTTTTCGATTTTCAAATATTTATGGTATATTTCATACGCAGGGATGCCGTCAAGCTCCTGCAAGATTCTGCCGGATGATTTGGTTACATGGAATTTCCGTCCAAGAGGCTTCCAGCCTGTGATATTGATAGCCTGCACATAAAACTGATTTCCGCCGTATAATATCAATACAACGGCGTTTTCACTGACGCCGCCTTCTTTGGAAAACACGATAGAATCAGAACTGGTGATATCTTCGCTGCAGGCAATTCCTCCAAAGATTTGAACATCCGGACGGATATCTTTTAACTCGACACAAAACTGTGTGGTAGAATCTTCGGGCACCGTACAGTAAAGCTCCAGCGCTTTTACCCATGGATGACGTTTCGTTTCTTCGATTACTTTTTGCGTAATTTCATAAATGGATGATACAGCCGTATCATACTGCAGTATTTTGATTTTTGTATCTGCATCTTCAAATACGGTACAAATCACAGTAACAGCAGCGGATACTTGACAGTTTGCAATATTGCCGCTTGTGGAGCATCCCATATATGGAACGTCCGGAAATATTTTTTCTATAATGGCACAGAGCGTTTGAACAGGCTCTTTGTCCAATATAGTGGAATAGACCTGAAACAACAGGTTGGTATCGTGGCTGTCGCAGCGCTGTTTCCTAAGAGCGGCAAGATCTTTCTGAAAAGCATCTGCGCTTGTATACATTATTTGAAATTGCTTCATTCCGTATATTTCTCCTTTCGATCATCTGTTGTATGCGGGTGGATACAATAACAGTTCAGGCAGGTCTGCGCAAAACACTTTTATGCTTATTTAATATTCTGATATTTATTTTTAAGGATACAGTGATTATAACGTATTGCGGCAGATGTGTAAAGCAATTATACAAGTTACTTATCACGGGGTGGGACAAGTAATAAAGTAACAGTTTAGACAAAGTGGTGCTTATGGGCCTCCCGGACGCCGGATGAGGGAATCGGCCCTGTCTCATTGTTCCGGTTTCCAGAACGTAAGAATCCCTAAGCATTCTACATTTAAGTTGTGGTGCCGGACGGACGCGGCGCCTAATTCGCCCTGGCTTAACGC
>CAJUBQ010000094.1 GCA_910584595.1 uncultured Eubacterium sp. | reverse complement strand
TAGAGCATTTCTCTGAACTCATGGAAACACAATTAACGGAAGAAGTGAAAGAAATCGGAAAACAATCTGATATACTGTATGGAAGACTAACCGCTGATTTGTCAGAAGATGTTTCCTCCCCTAACATACAATCCATTGTAGATGAACTGTTGCAGTTTATACAGAAAAACAGCGCCAGCGTATCCCTTGATAAACCCTATATCCATGTTCTTATCGACACATATTCAAGCGATTATATCAAAAGCATGACTGACAGCAAATATGGAGAGGGAGCTTCTGATTATATCGTAAAAGCATTCCGTTACTACTCGGAGAATAACGCTTCCGAAAACAATTAGAGCCATTTTAGAGCCAACAGGCATAAAGCAATCCCGGAAACGCCCATTTTATCAGCATTTCCGGGATTTTATCCGTTACTCGAACTCGGCAAGTTCAGTTTGTTTCTTAACCTATTTTGTTTAATTTTCTATACTTAATTGCCGGGTTTTTATTTTAATTATGCACTATATTTTGGCTTACTGATTTTCTGTTGCCAAAGTGTTGTCATAAACTTATTATATCCTAATGACAAAAGAATGCAACTTCTTTTTCTAATTATTTTTCTAAACATGATTGAACATATTTTTTTAGACTTTTCCAACTCGATAATATTATATTCTCATCAACAGGATTAGAATAATGGATATACAAATTCAGTATTTGAATTATATCAGTTCTAGACAAATAATCTTTAATTGTTTCTTTCATCTTAGCACCACTTTACAACTTTTATTTTTATATTTATTTTAAAACTTTTTCCGCGCCAACCATTGAAACCTTGTTTCTGCTGGCGTTATCTATCCTTGCTATGGAATCAGCTGATTCCATCCGATCACTGTACAGACATTTTTTGTCCGGGATTACAAAAAAATCGTTGAATGCATTTTATTATGCATGTTCTTATGCGAAAACTGATGATTCCAAGTCCATGAATGTCACTGCAGCCATGGCGCTAAAGCTTATACCCGAAAAATTACAGTCACAGCCTGTCTTTCTGTGTATTGGTGATGCCATGGTCTCAAAGTTTGGCAAAAAATTTGAAGATGTGTCAAAGCTTTTTGACCATGCAGCGCATAATGGTTGAATTATCTTAACGGCCACTGTTTTGTGAGCCTAATGCTCTGCGTCCCGGTGTGGAATAAGGGCGGGATCCGCTATCTTTCTGTCCCACTCGGATACCGTATGTGGCAGTAGAAGGAATCCAAGCTGGAGCTGGCCGCATCCATGGTGCGTCAGGCAATGCCGGAATTCAGCTGCAAGAAAAATGTTATCACCCTTTGCGACAGCTGGTATGTAAAAAAAGACCTGGTCTGCGTCGTAGATGAATACAAAAATCTGGATCTTATAGGGAATGCCAGGTCTGATTCTGTCATATATGACCTTCCGCCACAGCCGACTGGAAAAAGAGGCCAGCCCGCAACGCATGGGAAAATGCTGTATGCATTTCGATGGCCGATAGAAGTTAGTTATTACGAACAGAAAACTTTCTGGTCACTGTGCAGTTACATGGTCCGCAGCCGCAAAGGGATTGAAATGCTGGTCAATCTGATTAACATTTCATACTGTGCGATGAAGCTGCTGCCATATCAGGACGAGGCGTTTTTTAAATATCAGACAGAAAGCGTGCAGGAGTTTCGGTTTGCGCCAAACGAACAGATTCGCCAGCAGATATTTTATTCCATTTTCGTAGAAAAAGTCGAAACCTGCATAATCGGAGATTCACTACCATTAATTGAAATTAACTTCAACGATTTACTAAAACAACATACTTCTATCTCCAGCTTAACAATCAGATCTATTTCATTTAAAATGTTTGCGTTTCTTTGCAAAATATTTCTTTATTACACATTTTGTCGGTATGAATAAAAGCACTAATATAGTCATGCGATAATCAAGGATAAACAAGCCAATAATACCACCTATCATACTAAATGCCTGTGTAAACACAAAAAATACGCTTTCATCAGCAATAGAAGTCATATTGCCAATATCGGCATTTATATTATTAAATATTTCAGCACAATTCTTGTTGCCAAAAAAACTTACATTCATTTTCATCAAATGCGAAAAAGATTGTTCTGCTAGAAAATATTGTATCTTTGCCGAAATATCAATTTGCATTTTTTCTTTTAATAAGCAATATTTTATTCCCGCCAATAAACCCATCATCCATAATGCTACTACTCAACAACGGAACACAGAGATTCAATCCGGTAGAAACAACTAAACAGATCATAATTATAACAATTGTTTTTTTGTAATTCCTAATAAGCGCTATTAATCGTCTTAGCGCCTCTTTATTGCTCATCGTTCTGCCTGCCTTCCCCTTGTAACAATTCTATTATATACCTTCCAACGCTTTCTATGGAATTTGCAACTGTCTTACACTCATATTCACTTGATATGGTTACATCTTTTTCCATTGTGTCTATAATAATGTCTGGTGACAGCTTAACATTCTTCACTGCCGACTTTTCATCAACACCACTGATATCATATAATAATATATCTCCCTGCTTATAATACAATTCATTCCTGATAAAATTGTTGATTTCATCTGCATCCGTGATTTCCGCAGGTATATATGTTATTCCATATAATTCATATAAAATGTTATGAGAAATACAATATGCATGATAGTCCTTTTCTCTAAACAACTTTTCAAGTCCATAAATGTACTTTAAGGCACATACCCCCTCTATAAAAATGACCGGAACTTCTATACCTTGTTGAGTTATTTGATTATAATATATCTGTTGTATTCTATTATATTTTGTCCAAACATAGTTATCACTGCTTACATAATCAATTACATCATCGCCAATATATATGATATTTTTACCAGCTTCTAACCACCTTTTTATACTATCTGCTTTTTGTATAATAACAGTATCCACAATGTCAGGCGATGTTTTTATTTCATTATCAACTATCTTGCAGATACACCATTCAGGAACCAATCCATGTATATTCTGTGCGTATGCCTTTAGCGCCCAATCAATTCCAAAACAATTAATTTTTAACAATTTATTTCCAAGCGAGTTTCTAATTGCTATTGGACTAATTCCCTCCTTAAACATATTAATTATTTTTGCTGTAATTTGTGGAGCCGCTACACTATTACACCAGCTTGTTATTTTTTCTATGCCATTTATATAGATTTTTTCGCTACCCTGAGTTTCAAACAATCCGAAACCTAAATTGGTATCATACCTTTCTGAATATCCTCTTTTTTCTTTTTCTTCAAACGCTCTAACACCTAATACATTTGTAAAACTAGCAGGGTAGGTTGCATATCCAGCATTAGAAGTTGCCCCTACAATAATTATTCCGTTCTCTGCACAACGATTAACCGTATCCAATAATAGTCCCTTATCTTTAAAAAATACACTCCCTAAACTCAAATTTATTACATCAACATCATTTTCAATGCACCATATCAAAGCAGTGCATAAGGATTGAATGTTTCCTTTACACTGCCCGTTAAGAATTGACACACTGCTTATTAAAATTTCTTTTTCTGCATGTTTAATTATTACTTTAGCACATCCTGTACCATGAGAACTATTTTTACATATATTTAAAGAATCAACTGCTTTACCGTTTCTTATTTGTATGTTCTTATATATATTGATTTCATCCCCACATATGCCGTCATCAATAACACAAACATGAATCTTCTTAATTGACATTCTTTTCTCCGGTTTTACTTATAATATATTCTAATAAACAGTCATATTTATCAAAGTTTCCCTCTAACACAAGCGGATTGAAATCAATATGAAATTCTTTTTCCAATTCCATATAAAGTTTCAGCAAATCCCTTGCCTGCATACCAGCGCTATCACTCAACAAACTTTTTGAGCGCTGATCATCTGTAAGCCTGTTAACTAAGTAACCCATTTTTTCTATAAAAATATTATCTAACCTATTCTTTATGCTTTTTCTATTATCTTCCATATACACCTCACATAAAATCTATCGAACCGTATTCTGTCAAAATATTCATAATCTGCTTAAAAAATAGACCATTCATTAAATCTGCTTCATGAAACAACTTGTTTTTTTTCAGTAAGTCATCGTATATTTTATCTGCATGATAATATTGTATCCATGCTTCCTGTAATGATGATTCAACAATTCCTGTATATGTAACATAAAACAAGTCCAAAATCGTACCAAAACGATATTTACAATAATTCGTCTGTTCTTCTAAAAATTCATCTGTATATTTCAGATTATATAAATTTAATATAGATACATCTGGCTTGATTGCTGAAAAAATAATGCTGGCTAAGTACCCGAAATCTAATTTATGTTTTTGGCTCAATTCCATTGTTTCACCAGGAACACTAATCAATATAACATCTGGCTGTTCTTCTTGGCATAATTTTTCGATGTAATGATTAATTCCATAAATTTTTTCCGAAAAACTCATACCATTCTTAAAAAGAAACTCTGGAAATATCCTTGCTCCAAATAACACCCCTTCCCTACGAGAGCTTATATATAAGGTTTTATATCCAGCGCCCTCGAAGTCATTCTTAAGTTTGAGTCCTACCTGAAACTTCTGAACATATGGACCAACTCCCGCTATACTTACAATGGGCATATCAAAATTATGCAGCACTGTATTTGTATCAGCAGCGACTTCATTACAAATAAATGATGTACACACCTTTAATTCGTCCGACATTTCCTCTATAGCCTGTCTGTCTACATCTCTATCATCCCTGGCCCAATAAATCCCTATATTATTCTTTGCTGCTATTCTGATAATATCTTCAATAACCTTATGTTCCAAGAAATGATATGAATTAACTAGTACAAGTACATCCAACTGGCTGAAATCAAATTTGTCAATAACATCTATGATATGATTAGAACTTGCAATATTCCAGCCACTCAATGTCAAATAATATGTTATCTTTTGTTCCTGTCCTTCTAATTGTATTATATCATGATTCGGTAAGTGCAAAAAATCCTCATCTACAGGAAAAACTGCTACACATAATTCATTCATATTCATATCAATTCCTCCTTAATCCTTCTCCAAATTTAGAATGATATTCTTTTAATACAATATAATCCTTTATGCATTCCTCTGCATTCATTTTGGAATTTTTACATTTAGCCAGTCTTTTTTCTTTTGACAGTTTATCCCCATCTACCGCCGAGCGGAAACATTGAATACAGAATTGAAATGCCCAACAGCTCTTGCATTCATTCTTCGTTAATTTACCAATGTTTAGCAGTTCCTTGATTCTGTCAAAATCAAATCCACTCTTAATATCACCTATCTTCGAAACATTTGCACTTTCATCAACACGCTCACATGGGTAAAAATTACCATCCGCATTTACAAAAAATTTATGTACTCCGATTAAACA
This sequence comes from uncultured Eubacterium sp., assembly GCA_910584595.1. Taxonomy (GTDB): domain Bacteria; phylum Bacillota; class Clostridia; order Lachnospirales; family Lachnospiraceae; genus Eubacterium_J. Next base: position 12,143 of record CAJUBQ010000094.1, on the reverse strand, counting down.
TGGTCCTCCGGGATGCGCAAATTTCTTATTTTTTTCAATTCCTACTTCCCTTTTTGCAACTAGCTTTTCCAACTGTTCAATATAGGCAACAGACAGCTTGCTTCCAATCTTATCCAATTTACCACAACTACATAAAAAATTCTTGAACATTTCATATTCATACGCTATGGAAAATGTTTCATCCTTTTCTAACTCCTTCTTTAATCCATCTGTACTAACCAACACTCCATTTGCCGTTATGTTTTTTACCGTTTCAAAGTTCATAAAGAAATCATTTGAACAACTAAAATCATTCGTTGGGTCCAATACGGCATTAAAACTGACATGCCAAGAATATTCAGGATACTTATTTAAAAACATTTCTACATTTTCCATAACTATCTTAAAAGAACCACTTTTTCCGTCTGCCATAACCCTGTTCTTATCTTGTATTACTTGAGGTCCATCAAAGCTAATGGTTACAAAAAAATTATTTTCCACAAAAAATTTCATAATTTCTTCTGTCAATAATGTAGCATTCGTTGTCAGTGTAAAACTTAAATCTTTGCCGATGAATCTCTTTTTTGCATAATCAACGCATTTCTTTAACAAATCAAACTCAAGCAGCGGTTCACCTCCATAAAAACCAATGCCTATTGATGCTGTCATGCTACTATGTTCATACAAAAAATCAATGGCGCTTTTTGCCGTTTCAAATGACATCCGTTTATTACTGTGAACCCTGTTGGAATAAGAACCCGAATAGACACAATATTTACAACGCAGATTACAGTTCTGCGTTACTTGCAATGTCATAATTCTCATACAGTCATTTAAAATCTCTTCCAAATTCGTGCTTTGAGGATATTCTATTTCATAGTCAATATCTGTCTTACTAAATAGGTTATATTTCAAAAGCCTGCTGACTTCATCTTCCAATTTATGAGGAATTTCTATTTCTGTTTTACAATTTTCATTTCTTTTCAGGAAATGAAATAATTCTTCACTTATATTTACAATCATTTTTGTATTAACATCATACAAATAATACTTTGTATGTAACTTTATCAAATGGATAAATAACGAGTCTATTTTCATTCATACCTCCTAAATCAAAAAGAGTTAAATTGGCAAAAACAAACACAATTTAACTCCCTTTGCACATTACAATGAAAACACTGAAAAAACCGTTTTTCAAAAATCTCTCAGTTTACCGAAAAATAATTTTTCCAGCTACTGTCCTACAGCCAAACTATCGTGCCTGCTGAAGTTGCCTTTACTTCTCCCTGCATATAATTTCCAGTAGGATTATGGCTTGTGCTTGAACATGTACAGGTAATAGTAAGACATGTACATGCAGAAGAACAGTATGCAGACAAGCTGTTTTCATGTGCTTTTACTTTCTTACCTAATTTCTTCATTTAACTCACCTCCTTCTATAATATTTATGGTTATATTCCTGACAACATCAAGTCAGGTATTTACCACCAGTTGTATAATTTTTATGCACCACCAGTTATTAAGCTGCTTAAGTGTAATGCAATCAGTATATTTTGACTTGCATTACATTAAATTTTAAAATCAAATTTTTCTCCAGCCTCTGAAAACTGTTTGCTTGTATTCTTTTCTTCATTTTTAGCAGCTTCAATGATTACCTGCGTATCTTTATTGTCCAAATATACTTCTCCATCAGCAACATTTTCCAGTTTCTCTGAAAGTAACTTTTCAGCCTTATCCTTTGCCGCATTATTTTTATCCTGAGCGCCTTCGGATATTGCTATTTTTTCCTGTGCATCTTCAACTTTTTCAGCTTTTTCTTCCAGTTTTTCCGCAATTTGTTCTGCCTTTTGGCGAGCATTCTCACGAGTTTTTTCAATCTGCTTCTCAGCATTTTCATACGCTTCTTTACGAAGTCGTTCATTCAATTCATCTTTTCTTACTACAACGGCAAAATTAGAAAAATTACCATTTTCATCTATATAGCCATGCCTGCAAATTGCAGTATATCCCATTGACTTTTCAAAATTATCAACCCATTTTGTAGCAGCTTCCACGTCTTTCAATCGCTGCTTGTATTCCTTTGCTGCCTTCGGATCATTCTGCATCTTCTCCAAGAGCTTAGGGTTGACATCCACAACATTCACTTTACCGTCATTATTTGAATTGAGCCCATATCCAGTTTGCAATTTTACATATGGTACCTGCTTCTGTAAAGTTTTTAAATATTCCTCATTGCTGCTTTTTTTTACAGTTTCTACTTTTGCCTCAGATGTCTCGCTTGTTTCACCTTTTTTAGTCCGATTAGAAGTATACAAATTCTCATAACTATTTGCATAACTTCCTACACCAGAAATCGTCATAAATAATTCCTCCTTAATATTTTTCTACACCTTGAAATCCACACCTCCGAGAGTCCCGTCAAGCTGATCTAAAATACTTGTGTCAAAAGCCTCTCCCGGTTTCCAGCCCGGATTGTTCTCTCTTACTAACTTCTCCATTCTCGTAGCATAATCTCCTGCCATCCGTTGTAAAGTCCATGCTGCGGAATTACGTTGTTTTGATGGAATGGTATTTAAATATTTATTTATTACCTCCGGCTTTTGGCTACCTTCTGGTTTTCCCAAACCATTAGCGCTAATAAAATCCTGCTTCACCACATCTGCCAGTTCTGCTTTTGCCTCGTCAGATACAGACACAATTTTTTTCCAACTGCCATTCGTTCCTTTTATACACCTGTCAGCTTCTTCCTTTGAATGGAAAGGTACACCGTTTTCATCATAATATAAGTAACTATGCTTATATTTTACCCCTCCATTGACATTAGAATTTGTCCGACTTGGTATATCCATCGTATTTCTATTCATTTGTGAGAAAAGTCTATTCACCAGAGAACTCATATTATTTTTATTGATATTCATGCTATTTCCCTCCCAAAATAATTTGCAGTCACATTGCTCTATATATTAATACTTATAATTTACTATTAATGTTATTGTAGCTGTCGATACATCCCCTGTTGTCTCAATCCATATTTTCCAGTCTCCAGTAGGATCAAGACCGTTAAAGTCATTTGTTGTAATGGTTCCGCTTGAACTTACCAAGAAATAATCCAAGTATCCATTTGGATCTACCACATACAGATAAAACGGATCACTTCCAGAGCTTACACGAGAATATAACGTTACTGATGTAATCTGCGGATCACTTCCCGTTACAGAACCAGACGAAAGAGTTACAATATCTGATGGATTCCCATATACAGAATTCAACTTTTTTGTAATCTTCCTGAAATAATTCGTAGCATATACTGATGCAACCGACTCTTCTGTAATTGTAGCAGTTTCATCCTTTGGCGCCACTTCTGCCGCTGATACAGGCATAACAAGCATCATGCACATAGCAATACATGTAATAAAAGGAATCACTTTTTTCATGAGTACATACCTCCTTATATCTTCGGCATATGTGACTGCAAAATATTTATTACACTTTATATCTGATTATCCATACATCTTAATCCCTGCCAAAACTGTCTCCAAATCACTTTTCCCATATCCCGCCTTAAACAGATCAGCAGCATTAATCATCTTTTTGCTGATGCCCTCAATGACGTTACTGGTTGTTTCTTCGCTTTCCTTTTCAGTAGTTGTTGTCGTACTGCCAGCTTTGGTTTCTTTATCAGCAACCGCCGTTGTACTGCCAGACCTTGCTTTCCTATAAGGCGCAAACTTTTTAAAGCCTTCTTCAATTATGTTACGGGCATTCTGGTTTATGGTTTCCCGTTTCTCAAAATCCCCTGCAATTTTTCCGAAAGCTTTATCCAGTGCAGAAAGCTCCTCCTCTTTTGTCAGCTTTCTGTATCCATATTCCTCAGAAACATAAATCTCTCTGGTTCCGGCTTCATACCCCTGAACGATTTCATCATACATTTTTGCATATGTACTGAAATAGTTCTCTGCCTTATCCTTGATACTCATTGTTGTTCCTTTTTCTTTTGCTGCCGCTGACATCATTTCAGCTTCTTTATGGAACTTAGACTCAAAATCAGAATCCATGCGTAAATGCTTTATGATATTTTTCTGTGCCTTCACTGATTCTAATCCCATTTTCCCTTGAGTATGGACAGCCAAACTTTTTCTATACTGCTCTCTGCCCTCCTGAGAAATATCAATTTTAATTGGCTCCTCTTTTTTTACATCTTTAGAAGCTGTATTTTGTGGAGCATTAGCATAACCTACACTGCTTGTAACGGCTGTGCTAATTCCGTCATTACCTGAAACTTTCATAGATATGCCTCCTTTTATTGATAAAATGTCATTGTGTATGGTCTTGTAATGGTAATATAGTTCGTTCCCACTGGCGCAAAATCATAGTAGTAGTTGAACTGCACTATATCTATCAATTTTCCTGTACTGGGATCAATCAACACCTGAACAACATTTGTTTCATCCCAAAAATTGTTCATATCATAAGCGCCTGTACATCTGCAATGTATGCTATAAAAGTCAGTATCTGAATAAAATGTAAGCTCCAGCGCTGGTCTGCCGCCTACGTTCATAGCAGGTCTTGTGGAACTATGGTAATATACTGCACTCGGCGCAAATTCACCATCCCCAAGATATGCATATACATCGTTTCTCTTCCGAATTGTAATATTGTAACTCTGTGAACCTGCGGAATTAGATAAGTGATTCACATAAGAATAACTGTAATCAATCGGATTGCCATTCACATAACAATTACTCCCATCGCTATCTGCCTGAAAAACAATACCAGCTTTCTCACATATGCCGATGATATCCGAACCGCCGCCATTTGCCAATTCTGCAATTTTATGAAAGTTGATTGTATATATAGAGGTAGCCGAATATTGGTCATCTTCACTTAAAACCGCAAAATAGTATGTTCCCGGCAGCATCTTAACCATGTTTACATCGCCATTAACTGCATATATTGCCGCGTTGTCACCGGATTTTCCTGCATAAACCAATGAATAACCCATAGAAGATGAAATAGAATATCTCATTATCGTAGTGTTTGTTACTGTCAGTTTGTAGTAATCAATATCAACAGGGCTGTCTATAACCCCTGCAATGCTCGAATTAAGCGCAACGTTTGTTGCTGATGATGTGGAATCGTTAATCTCGTAATCAGCATCAACAGAGCTTTGGAAATACATAAATGCAAAGTTTCCTGTTCCTTCATATCCTTCTATTGCAAGATAATACGTTCCTGATTCAAGCACTGATCCCGCTAATTCTGATACCCCTGCACCTTCGCTTGCACTTCCTCCGACAATAGTAAAATCATCGGAACAGATATACAAATCTGCGTCCATTGTATCCGCTACCTGCATGAAAATGGTTACAGCGCTTTTCTGGCTAAGTGTAAATGTATACCACCGTACTTCATTTTCGCTTTCAATTGCCCCCTGATATACCGAGTCATTTGATACCGGAACTGCATGGTTAGGATTTGTGTTTGTCGTATCTTCTTCATCCGCATATGGAGCAATGCCTGCTTCTGCTATCCTACCGGACTGCTTGCTTATCACATTCATAGTTTCTTCCGGAATAATACTTTCTGAAAGTTCTTCATCTGAAATCCGAATAAACTCCATCTGATCATCGGCTGCCGTTTTCTCTTCAAGATTGGTAACGCTTTCTGCTGCCATCACTGTTCCCGAACCTGTAAATGATACGCCTACTGCCATTGCGACGGCCAAAACAGCAGCCAAAAACTTTTTCTTCATAAATCAAATTCCACCTTTCACACTTTTTTAATTTTCTTTGCCAATCTAAGCATTTTCTCTTTTTTTCCCTAAAATTACCAGTCCTGCCTCCACCAGCAGACCATTCAATAACCATTGACTTATGGCAAAACTCTTTATTGCTGTCGTTGCTATAACTGCTGCATCCACAACACATAACAGAAGTAACGACTGTCTCCTAAATTCCTTTCTTTCTATCTGTTCTAATTCTCTGTTGGTATTTTGTACAGGCGTAAATCTCCATATGACAGAATTAGCTGTGCAAACTGCCAGTACAAACAACCATGCAGAAAACTCAGCCTTATCTAATAGACATATCAGAAAAACAATAAAACATGAGAAGAAATAACATCCCAGCCTCGTTTTCGCATGATAACCGCCTGTTTTACTTTTTAATCCCATAAGAATTATGACACTTACAGACATAGGAACTATCATATGTAATGCAAAACCGATGAATATGTATGACAAGTAGTGTATTATCTTCAATAGCAGACATTCCAACCCAAACCGATAAACATCTTCGTCCTCATCCTTCACCAGTTCCTTTGTTTTCATCCTGAAAAGTATGTGTTGTATCAAACTATTCATCATATATCATCTTTTTGATTTTAATTTTCTGACTTTTTCCGGCATTTTAGGCTGGTAATTTAAGCACAGGCAAGCCGAATTAGCCTCCTTCTTTGCATTAGCATATGCCGTCTTAGCAAGCAATTTTAACACCACATCATTTAATTTCTTCATATCAGTAAATACCTCCTAAATCGTTTATTTTTAATAGAAGTTTTTGAACTACCTATCTACTTTAATTTCGTCAATATTACCATAATTTTCAAGTTCGACTGCACCAAGTACGATTTTTTTGCACCAGGTAAGATATTACAAACAAAAAAGAGCATTGCTGCTCTTTTTACGCATTAAGGAAAAGCTCTGCCACAAATTTTTTATTTTCCTGCTTCAGCTTTAAACTTCCGTCATACTTATCTATACTGCTTCTAACGTTTAAAAGTCCGATTCCTCTGCCCTTTCCTTTCTTTGATATTGGAATATCATTCTTCCACTTCACATCATCACAGCTATTTTCAATGCTTATGATTATCATTTGACGCCGGGAACCAATCTTTATATAAACATATTTCTCCCCTTCTGCTTTTTCTGCCGCCTCAATAGCATTATCCAATAAGTTTCCAAAGATAGTAGTCACATCTATTGGCTCAACAAAATCCAAACTGACATTATCTATTTTGATTTCCATTGAAATTCCTTTGTCTTTCATTATCGTTTCTTTATCCGTAAGCAGAATATTTAGTATTGGATTTTCTGTATACCGGACAGGGATTAATGGTTTTAACAAATCTCCAATTTTATTCGCATATTCGCCTGCCATACTTTCCTGATCTGACGTATACAAATCTTCAATGGCTTTAATATGCTTTTTTACGTCATGAAGTATCTGTACGGTTTTGTCGTATTTTTTTGCCTGTGCTAAATAATACTCATATTGAATATTCGCTTGCTGTTCCAATACTTTAACCTGATTTTCATAATAGTTCTTTTCATCTGCCATTTTGACAAAATATAAAAGATACAAATCTGCAAGCACGATACATCCCATATTTATGGCGCACAAATAATTAATCTGTCCCTGTGCAAAGATTTCTATGATTACCAGCATATTAATAAAACTGTATCCCAACAAAATAAAATAGATCATATACTGCATTTTTGAATATGGCATACTGCTCTTTTTCATCAGTCTGCTAATAATCATATAATAGAAAAATATTATTATTATTGTTGGAAAAGTGGACTCTAAACAATGCAGCATAATAACATTAATATTGCTAACATTCACAGCCTGTAGTATCCACCGTAAAAAAATCACCCCCAACGACTCGCAAACCGTCATACAAAACATCAACGCCTCACATTCAAGTACACGTCGCAGTGGTTTATCTTTATCCTCATAATATAAGAAATATACCGTTATGCCTACAATCCCAAACCATACAATCAAATTCAGTAAAAAATTATTGAGTGAATTAACAACTATTATACACAGTACAATCACTGTTTCTATCCAAACATAAATATTTTTTTTGAACACTTTTTTGTATCTACTGTCCATAAATTGAAATAATATTGTCGTAATCACAAAACTATTCAGGCAACTACATAATATAAGTAAGATATTATCCATTTTAAAATCTCCTATGAATTTCGCTGCAAAAACTCATTCATCTTTGTCCTAAAATCCACAATTCGCTTTTGGGCTATTTGAAGTTCTTTTCCATTATCCAAGTAGAGGCTGAATCCTTTTATCTTTTCAACATGGCTTAAATTAACCAGATTCCCCCTGCAGTTTACAACAAAGTCATATTGCTGTAATTCTTCCACCAGTTTTTCAAAAACACACTCGCACTCAAATGTTTCATCTGCCAAAACTATTTCCGCCTTCCGTTGTCTTTTTACATACTCAAAATATAAAATATCTTCCAGCTTTAATTTTATAGAGGCATACTCTTTTTGTTTGCTGTCTGTTACTTTATAAAATTCCTTTTCTATAACATTATTAGGAATGTCATTAAGCGCCTCTAGTATCTGTTTTTGCATCTTACAATTATCTAAAGGTTTGCATAAAAATGAAAACGCATGCACATCATTGATTGCCTGCATACAATATTCTTCATAACTTGTTATATATATCAATATAACATTGGGGAATTTTTCTTTTAATTTTCTTCCTAGTTTTATACCATTGTTTTCATTCATTACAATATCCAAGATGCCTATATCAATTTTTCTAATATCATTTAACATCTCATGTGCAGACAAAAAAGTCTTTATATTATATCCTATGTTTTGAGCAGTAAAAATCTCATGTAAAATATTAACTGCATAATCAAGATCATTAGAATCATCATCGCAAACAGCAATCTCTATCATAATAACTCACCTCCAATGCAAAATTTTTTAATCATTTTACCATAGTCACCACTTTTATTCTACATCTTATACAATAAATCAAAGTAGCCGACAGAATAATCTATCGGCTAAGATAATCTTTCAGCTGAAAGATGAAACCGTGTAAAAAATCTTCTGATAGATTTCGAAATCTGGTTATCATTTTGATTGTCTTGTGTTATACTTTTATTCATAGCATGAGTCCTCCGGTTTTAATTGTTTCTGACCAACTCATGAGGGCTTCCACGGACAGTCCACATGGTGCATCACTGTGATGTGCGCCTGCACATTTACGCCCGTCCCGCACTGGTCCGTGGAACCGATCAGTATCTTCTTTTTGCCGCTCCTCATATCCTTGTAGAGCGCCTCCCGCTGTGCATCGGTCTTTGCGTCGTGTATGTTTGTATGAAAAATATCTGCAGATAAACCGTCAGGTCTTCATGATTTCTGCCAGCTATAAACTGTAATAACTGCTGCCGCTTCTCATAAGCAACACCGGCTACCCTGCATTTCATGGAATTTTTAACACGCTTCCATGCCATCTTGAATGCCTGTGTGACCAATGATACTCATGAAACCATATAACCAAAGAAGATAGCTATGAACATATCCAAACGTTACTGTATTGAGCTGTACAAAATCAGCAACCATTTGGCCGATCTGGAAAGAGGGCATATCTACGAACTTACCAAAACTCCTGGAACATCCTCTTGCGCTACCTTGGCCCAACATCTGAAAGAGGACATTGCAGCTCTGCTTGATCTTATCGAGAATGACAAGCCAGATGTAGCTGAAAAAGTTGCAGAAGCATCCAAGAATATTTAGCGCTGCTGCCGTCTGTCCGCAATCTGCTGTCAATTGGCAGCAGTTGTCTACAAGTGAATAACACCTACAACCGCAAACATTAACCACCAAACAGAAAGACGGCACAGACAATGAGTAACCGCGATATGTGTATTTCAGCAATCAACAGCATGGAAGAATGGCAGCTGCAAAGCGCGCTTGAAATGCTGCAGACCTTAAAATGCACACTGGATAAACTGGAAACTGGCACATTGGAAACCATGCAGCTTCTTTCCAATCCCGAATTAGCAGAAAAACTGATAAACGGTAAAAAAACCCCTCTTTCCGAATGTGTCCCGGAAAGCGAGGTTGACTGGCAATGTATGCAATCACTTACACCAAAACTGCATTGAAGGATATCCCTAAGCTAAAAGCCGCCCATTTAGACGAAAAAGCAAAGGAATTAATCAACATCATCCGTAATAACCCATATCAAATTCCGCCAGATTACGAAAAACTGACAGGCGATTTATACGGCTTATACTCCCGCTGAATCAACCGTCAGCACAGGCTTGTATATGAGATATTTGAACAAGAGCATACAATCAAGATCATTTCCCTCTGGTCTCATTACGAGCGCAATTAGCTTTGACAACATGCACATTGCAAACATGTGTTTTCTCTTGTTTGTTTCTATGATTACCACGCCATAGAGGACTAAGGGCTACAATATTCATATTGCACAAACTTAGGGGACTAATTTTATTGAATGCAGCCATAGTGCCCTAAGTAAATTTATGCTATACTCTTTCTGTAAGTAAAGCAGATAAGATGTTTCTATTCCTTGCCATTCCAATAACAGAAAGGAAATGAACCTATGAGCAAATACACCGAAAAAAGCAAAGAGTACACCATGAACTACATGAAAGAGAAGCTGGATGAAATTAAATTCCGTGTCCCCAAAGGTAAAAAAAGCTACTATAAGGCTGCTGCTAAAAATGCCGGACTGTCCCTTAGTCAATTCGTTATTTCCTCTATGGATGACCGGATAGCAAGGGAACGCCTGGTTCCTGACAGCAAGGCTCTTTCATCCACTGCCACCCCATCAGCCACCGTACATCAGACTATCCCGGTCAGCCAGTAATATCCTCAACCGCTGCATCCGGGAATCCCAACCAGAAACCACGCAAGCCATTTACCAAAGAAACTGCTGAACAGATCGACACTGTCAAGCTGCTTAATGATTTCCGGTACCAGCTTGACATTGGCCTTGCATACGGTAATGATGTACTTACCAGACTTTTAAATGAGGCAAGGCAGCAGTCCGCTGATTAATCTCGACCATAAATACTGAATAATTCAAGAAAGGAAGTGTTATTATGCCAGCATTAGCACAGGATAATTTCTATACCATTGATGATATTTATGCTTTGCCGGATGGAGAGCGTGCCGAACTGATTGACGGCCAGATATACTATATGGCGCCACCGACCAGAAAGCATCAGCGCATTGTTGGAGAAATGTTTGCAGCCATCCGCGAATACATCAACAGCAATCATGGCATCTGTGAGGTAAATATTGCTCCATTCGCCGTATTTTTGAATGAAGATGATAAAAACTACGTTGAACCGGATATATGCGTAATCTGCGACCATAACAAGCTCACAGATAAAGGCTGTTCCGGCGCTCCAGACTGGATCGTCGAAATCGTATCACCAGGCAACCGTTCAATGGATTACTACACAAAACTTTTTAAATACCGTACCGCAGGGGTTCGGGAATACTGGATTGTGGACCATGAAAGAAATCTGGTAATTGTTTACGATTTCCAGAATAAAAGCGCCACAAATTATACCTTTTCTGATGATATTCCCGTTAGTATATTTCCTGGGTTCAATATCAACCTATCTGCTCTGAATATATAAAATTGCATATGCTATGTTTAGCAGATCCATACAACATCGAAAGGAAGTGTTACCATGAGTTATCAGGAAATAGCAAAAAACATGATAGACCGCCTGCCGGAGAGCCAAATGATTTTCGTTATCAATATGCTTGAAGGCTTAGGCGAGCTGTCCGGGGCAAACGTGCATCCCAAATTTACGCCAAATGCTGAGACACTAGAAGCATTTGCTGAAACAGATGAAATGATCCGGACTGGCGGCGGACAGCATTTCATGGGCTAAATATGAAAATAACGGTACAGTCTTCCAATTAGATTGTTTTCGTTGTATAATAAGTTTGACGTACAAGGTCACTCTCTTTCGTATAGTTTTGTTGGCAAACTTATGATACACAAGAAAGCGCCTTGTGCGTTATTTTATTTTCAAAAAGTTGCAAAGTGGTGTATAGATATATAAGCAGATATATGATAAAATGAGGGAGTTGCATAATAGTTTGACATATAAAAAGGAAATGACATGAAAAAAGTTAAAGGTATAGTGATAGCGCTATTATCTGTTATGATTGTAGGGTGTTCAAATACAAATAGTGAACGGCAGGAAGATAATAGTATTGCAAGAGAACAGCAAACAGCGGAAGGAAATCAAAATATACAGGGTACAGAAATCGCTAAAGAAAATGAAATATCTGTTGTGACAGATAATATTGTTGATTATTCTGATTACTTTCAAGGAATTAGCGGTTG
>CAJUBQ010000093.1 GCA_910584595.1 uncultured Eubacterium sp. | reverse complement strand
TGGAAGAATGTTTAGAAGCTCTTGGCATTCTGCCCGATACACAGGCGGCGAAGCCAAAGCGGCGCCTTTAGCTGCTGGCAGAACGCCAGAAGCGAATTAGGCGGCGCGACCGTCCGATGCCATAGCCTGGATGCAGAATGCCTAGAACTTCTTACATTCTGGAAAAGTCACAAACAGACAGGCCAACGCCTCCCATCCAGCGTTCGCATAGCCAGTACGCAACACTTTTTGTAGATTGTTGCATTTCCGCTTAAGTTCGCGCCTAAGTCTTCGTTAGCGCTGGATTTCACCTCCGTTAAAAGCGCCCCTCAACGTCCTTTCAGAGGATGTTCCAGCTGGCAAAACCATTCTGCCAGACGTAAAGTCTGACTATGAAAAGCTTAAGTCCATGACATTGGTTCATTAGCGCGGGTCATACTGGAATTGAGAATTTTTGCCATATGCTCTCAAAAATATGAACAAATAAGACAGCCGGTTGTTTCTCTTCTGGTGTATTAGTTCAGCATCCGGTTCTTACAGGGTGCCTAATCACGGTTTTTAGTTTCTCAGGCTTCACTTTTCGCGCATCGCTCAAATAAATCTCATGGTGAAACCGTTGATCGGTAATATCCAGCAAATACCCTTGTGCAGTCATATACTCATGCATGCGTGCCACTGTTTCCGGTTCAGCATCGTAAGGGCCGATATGCATACATTGTACACATAAGCCTTCGTTGTAAGTCATAAATTCTACGTTTGAAAAATCAGTGTTCTTTTTTGCAGAAGCTTCACGGATGGCCCAGTTAAAATCATCTTTTGTAACAAAATCCGGCAGGCGGATCATGGAAATAAACTGGAAATCATCTTTTCTGCTATAGTCAATGCCTTTTGTGTGCTCCTGCCACCAGAATCCCTCCAGCGGAGGAACGACATAATCAAAATAACCTTCGATGGAATAGCCGTTTTTTTTGCTCATTTTAATTGTAAATGCGATGGCATATAACAGGCCGATAGATGATTGATATTCACTGTTTTCTGCATTTGGGTCTCCTTTACCGCGGACCGCAATATAATTCATAGGCGGTACATCTATGATGCCGGGTTTGTTTTTAGGCATATATAATTCTTTGTATTCTTTTTTATAATCAAAAGATTTCTTTTTCGTGTCTGCATCAGGCTCGTTGCCAGAAGCTTTAGCGGAGGGCATTGCTTCTAAAATTTCTTTTTGTTTTTTCTTGCTGAATCCGCTTAGAACCAGCTGATAGGATTTGTCCAGAAGATCTTTTAGTAATGCATCAGGCACTTCTCCATCCGGCTGTATGGAATTCCAGTGGACTTTATTCATATAATATCCAGGTACGATATCTTGATATTGTGTTCTTAAAAAATCTCCTTCGGATGGTTCCAGTTTTAATGTAATATAGTATGGTTTATTGTTTTCATCCAGACAGATGGCAGCAAACATTTTTCCGCCAATCTGGTAGCGAATCCAGTTCCAATCCGGCTGCAAGTCTTTCGTTACGCCGGTTTTGCTTAACAAATATTCATCGATCCATGGGTATTTCATAAGATAGTTCTCCTTTTTATTTTTTATTTCCAGTATACGTTGCCTGTTTGGATGAGCAGTTTATAGGTTTCCAGACATTCATATTTTTTTGTTGTCTTTCCCGCATACATAAATAAATTCATAGTTACATCGCATTTGCACCAGATGCCGTCTGATTTGACTTCTGCCCAGCCATGTGGCGTCAGCTCTCCGTATTTTCCGGATACATTACCGATATGGATGCGTGTCTCATAGCCAAGCGCTTTGGCTATGCAGGCAAATCCGGCTGCATAGCGGTAGCAGTTGCCTTTTTCATTGGTAAGCAAGTCGTATGCAAATGCTGAAAACGTTTCAGCGGCTGGCGTTTCTTGAGAGGGTTGATAGTAGTAATGGTTTCTCATAGTTTCATAACATTTTTTTAATTTTTCAGCAGACGACCAGGGGTCTTTTGTATATTTTTTTATGTATTTGACAGCTGCAGTTATTTCCGGATCATTTACTTGTATGCCGTTTTCATCTACAAAAAAGAATCCGGTATTTTTTGTGCCGGCAATGCAGTTCGTTTGTAAGGAACCTTTTTTTGTGCCGTCTGGCTGCAAAAAATAGTTTTTGCCATCAATGTTTTGCCACCCTGTCAGCATTTTCCCGGTTTCGTTATTAAAGTAGTAGTTTCTGCCGTTATTTCTAATCCAGCCTGTGCACATAGTTCCATTTTTGCTGAAAAAATAAGTGTCTTTTTCAATTTCTTTCATTCCTTTTACAGCTTTGCCGTTTTTTTTCGAAAAATAATAAATATGGCCGGCTATTTCCTGCCATCCTGTTTGTCTGTTTCCTGATACATAATAATAAGTTTCGTTTTTGGTATGATATAAGCCGTTAATCGGTTTTTGCGGATTGTTCGTGTTTTCGGTTGCTTCTTCCTGTGGAAGAACAATAATATCCGGTTGTGGAGACAGGATGTTTGCATTTGTGAATTGTGAAAAACAGGGAAGCAGCAAAGCGGTTAAAATCGTGCAGAACTGCTTTTTTGTGCAAAAAATTTTAGCTGAATGATATTTCATATTGTGCCTCCTGGGTATGTGACAGCGGGGATATTTTAAGAACTATTTCATAGTTATTTCTGAACAGTTCCTTAGCGTTTCATAATCATAAAGATATTCCTTATTATTTTATCATTTTATGAATGGAAAGAAAATAGAAAAGAAAAAAGAAATAAATTTTGATTGACATATTGCGGAGCTGATAATTCCTGTACGGTTACGCAGAGGCAACATTCATAATATAAGGTTGACACAGTGCGGTGCATTTAATATACTTTAGTTAAAATGAAATGTGCAGCCAGTCAGGCGAAGGAGAGGCGGCACAGAAATGAGGTGTAATATGGCAAAGTATCAAATCAGCAATGACCGGATTTCCATACAAATTGACAGTATGGGTGCGGAACTTAAATCTCTCATCAAGAATGACACAAATACGGAATATATGTGGGAGGGAAATCCGGTGTATTGGAAACGGACGTCTCCGGTATTGTTTCCTCTTGTGGGAAGTCTTCGTGGAGGAAACTATCGCTTGGACGGTAAGCATTATCCGATGGGACAGCATGGTTTTGCGAGAGATATGGAATTTGAGCTGAAAAGCCAAAGCGATCATGAGATTTGGTTTTCCTTAGCGTCAAATGAAGAGACACTGCAAAAATATCCATATGCGTTTTTGCTGGAGATTGGATATGAACTGCGGGAATCAACAGTTGTTGTAAAATGGAAAGTGAGCAATCCGTCAGATTCGCAAATGCATTTTTCCATTGGCGGACATCCTGCATTTTGCTGTCCGATTGCAGCGGGAGAGAATCAGGAAGACTATAAGATCTGGCTTGATGCAAAGGAGCAGGTGACAGCGAGCGTGATTGCGAATGGACTGGTAACGGACGAAAAAGAAGTTTATACGCTTGAAGATGGCTGTCTGCAGATTACGGAGCATTTATTTGATAAAGATGCGCTTGTAATAGAGAACAATCAGGTGCAGAAAGTTGCGCTTGTAAGACCGGATGGGAGTCATTATCTGACTGTTTGTTTTGATGCGCCGTTGTTTGGCATCTGGTCGCCGCCAGGGAAAAAGGCGCCGTTTATCTGCATCGAACCCTGGTACGGCAGATGTGATGCGGCTGATTTTGATGGAAACTGGCAGGAACGTGTGTGGGGACAAAAGCTTTCTGCCGGAGAATGTTTTGAGGCGGCTTACGATATTACTGTATCATGAAAAATGAACATAGTATTTTAAAATTATTGGCTTTTATATTTATGCTGACAGCAGCCATTCTAATGACAACGGGAACAGTTGCCGGAGCGTTGGTTGCCGGAGCAGGTCTGTATGCGGTAATTAATTGTTTCATTGGTCTTATATTTTTTGCTGTCGGTCTTATTTGCTTTTTTATTTACAGGAGTATGTCCGTAAAAAAAAGAAAACTGCTGGAGGCAGGAAAGTACGTGTATGCGACAGTTATCGATATTGATGTAAACCCTTATCAGCAGATTCAGGTAGACCGTATAGCAATGCATCCGTTTTATATCCTATGCAGGTATGTGGATAAAAATGGAAAGGAGTATACATTTAAAAGCAATCCACTGCTCTATAATCCATCGGGACTGATGCAGTCAGTTCAGCTTAAAGTATATGTGGATCTGTCAAAGCCGTCTCATTATTATGTAGATACAAATGAAATATTGCCGGAAACGGCTGTGCTGCATAAGTTTAAGTATGACAGCAACAGGAATGCAGAGCGTCTCATCAGCGCCGGAAAATATATTACTGCTGTTACATGTGGAGTAGAGCTTGTGGGCAGGATAACAATAAGCGGTATGGTAAAGCCGGGGTTTTTGAGAATACCGGAAAATATTTGCAGACAGTTTGGAATTTCCATGGATGAAAGAGGAAGGACATTTTTGGGATATACGATACTGTGCAAATTTACAGCGCCGGATGGAACAATACATATTTTTGCTTCCAAAGGAATACGGGGAGAACCGGATGCTCAGCATATCGGGGAATTAGTAAAAGTGTATTATGAAGGTAAAAATTATAGAAATTATCATGTGGATATTTAGGCTGACATGCGGATAGTAACAAAAAAGAAACGACAGTGCGGTATCAAGCGCACTGTCGTTTGTTTTTAGCGTTTATCGGAAGGAGAATACCCAAATCTACGCTTGAATAATTTGGAGAACTGGAATTCATCGTAAAACCCAAGATCCAGAGCAATATCTTTAATCCTGCGTTGTGGGTAGAGTGGGATTTGTTCGTGAGCAAAGTTTAATTTCAAATCTATCTGGTAACGATGCATAGAATTGCCGGTTGCGTTTTTAAAACGGCTGCTGAGGGAGCGCACACTGATATGATAGGTGTCGGCAAGCTCCTGTGGGGAGAAAAAACGATCCGGACACAAATAAAATTGATGGATGATTTCAGCGATGACAGGATCCTTGCAGCGAGTGCTTTCCCCGCAGCTTTCCAGTTCGGCAAGCAGCAGAATAAATAAAGATTCCAGACGTAATGAGCGGTGCGTGCAGGACGACCAGTAAGTTTCTATGAGTTGCAGGAAAAGATGTTCCAGCTGAATGCTGTCTGTGCAGTCAGTAACTTTTTGCAGCCTGAAATATTGCGTGTGATTTTCGGCATCCGGATGGTTGCGGGCAGAATGCGGACAGTCTTCGGGCAGGCGGCTGCAGTGGAGAAACATATTTCGCATTTGAGGGCTGCATGTTTTCAGACTATAATGATGTTTTCCCGGTTCTAAGATTAACAGTTGTTTTTCTTTTAGATGATAACAAATGTCGTCTTCATAAATTTCCCATGAACCATATTTTAAATAGAGGAAATCATACACTTCCAGTATTCGGTCAGGATGCAGGATGCCTTCTTGCATATAGTTCGTATTGCAGCTGCAGATTGTGCGGCCCCTTTCGGCAGAAAAATAAATCATAACACATCCTCCTTAGGAACTGTAAAGGAATATTGCAAGTTATTTCTTTACAGTTCCTTATGCCGAATTATACATGCAAATCACCGAATTGTCTATGTATTTTTTATAGATTGTTTTATATATTGATATAAAATTGTAACAGTTCAAGCAGGTCTGCGCATTTACTGTGCTGACCATATAAATGTAGTGGTTTTCATGAGCTGCCACATAAAATTTATAGGATAAGAGGTAAAGGGATGGAAAAAAGACATAATAATCGTCCGATCAGCCTGCGTCAGTTTCAGGCGGCAGGGGGATTTTGGAAAGAGAAAATGGAACTGGTTCGTAAGGAAGTGATTCCGTATCAGTGGGAAATATTAAACGATCGGGTGGAAGGAGCAAGTCCAAGCTTTTGTATGCGAAATTTTAAAGTTGCAGGGAAGCTGATGTGTGAAAAACGGGAAAAGGGAGCAGATTATGAAGAGCCGGCATATACATTTCGCGGATTTGAAGCTCTGCCGGAAGACATGGATCATCTGGAAGACCGTTTTTATGGATTTGTATTTCAGGACAGTGATTTTTCTAAATGGGTGGAAGCGGTTGCGTATTCGCTTGTCAGCCATCCGGATCCGCAGCTGGAACAGACGGCCGATGAAGCGATAGAGATTGTATGTGCGGCACAGCTGGAAAACGGGTATCTGGATACGTATTATATTATCAATGGAATGGATAAAAGCTTTTCGAACCTGAAAGATCATCATGAACTCTATTGTCTGGGTCATCTGACCGAAGGCGCTGTGGCTTATTACGAGGCGACCGGCAAGGACAAGCTGCTAAAGGCCGCAATGAGATTTGCAGATTATATTGACAGCTGTTTTGGGGCAGAAGAAGGAAAGTGCAAAGGTTATCCCGGACATGAGATTGCGGAAATGGCGCTGGTACGTTTATATGAAGTGACAGGAGAAGAACGCTATTTAAATCTTGCAAAGTTTTTTATAGATGAGAGGGGAAAGCGGCCATATTATTTTGACTGTGAAGAAGAAGTCAAACAGACGGACGAGGAGCGTTATCAGTATTATCAGTCCCACCGTCCGGTTCGTGAACAGGAGGAAGCGGTAGGACATGCGGTAAGGGCTGTCTATTTATATTCCGGCATGGCGGATGTTGCAAGATTGACAGACGATGAGCAATTGAAAACTGCCTGCAGGCGTTTGTGGAACAGTATAGTAAGAGAGAAAATGTATATTACCGGAGCGATTGGCGCGACGCATATAGGGGAATCGTTTTCCTTTCCGTTTGATTTGCCAAATGATACGGCATATGCTGAGACATGCGCTTCGATCGGGCTTGTCTTTTTTGCCAGAAGAATGCTGGAGATGGAACCGGATGCAGTTTATGCGGATGTGATGGAGCGGGCGCTTTACAACTCAGTATTGAGTGGGATGGCGTTGGACGGAAAGAGCTTTTTCTATGTTAATCCATTAGAAGCGCTGCCGGAGGCATGCCACAAAGACGAAAGAAAATTCCATGTAAAACCGATACGACAAAAATGGTTTGGATGTGCCTGCTGTCCGCCGAATCTGGCAAGGATCATAAGTTCTGTTCCTGCCTATGCATATTCGGAAAATGAAGATACGCTGTTTGTGCATTTGCATATATCCGGTACGATAACGAAGCAGGTTGGGGATCAAACGGCTGTCTTTGAGGTAGAATCCGGTATGCCTTGGAATGGGAATGTCAGCATTGTTTATAAAGGTGAACAACCTGTACGGATGAAGCTGGCGGTGCGCATTCCGGGCTGGTGTGAGCATTGGAAGGCGGACGGCCTGGAAAACTATGCATGTACAGAAGAGAAGGGGTATTATGTTATTACAGGAGAATGGAAAACGGGCAGCAGGATCCTGTTTGCGTTTGACATGGAAACGCGGTTTTACCAGGCGGATGACCGTGTGAGAGAAGATTATGGTAAGCTGGCTGTTATGCGGGGGCCGGTTGTATATTGTGCAGAGGAGGCAGACAATGGGAACAATCTGCATTTATATGAGATCCTTCCCATGCATCCGGTTTTAGAGTCTGAGGTTATGGTGAATGGTGAAAAATATCCGCTGTTAAGTGTATCGGCACGAAAAAAGGTAACTACGAAACCGGATCAGCAGCTCTATGTAAAATATAGGAAACCAGAATATGAGACTGCACAGCTGAACATGATCCCGTATTTTGCATGGGCAAACAGAGGAGAAAATGAAATGGCAGTATGGTTTAATAAGGCTGAGGAAAATTAGTTTCTTATCATTACAAAAAATAAAAACTATGCAAGGATTTGCTGCCTTGAATCGTATTCTTTATGAAATGTAAAATATATCAAAGAATGGCTGGTCTTTTTTCAAATTATGTTTTATACTTAAAATACGGAAAAGACTGGCATAATTACAAAATGGAATATTATGAAGGAGGGAGTCATTACTATGAGACGATTGAAACGGACCTTGCTGGCAGCAGCGATTATTGGTGCAGTTTCCTTTTCAACAGTCGGACAGTCTGCGACAGTAGCTTTTGCACATGGACATCATGGCGGTGGACATTGTGGAACGAGTACAAATTATTACTATTGCGGCGGGCACAGAGCACATACGCACAGCGGCGGGGTTTGCCCTTATGCAGACGAAGACTGCTATTATTATTGCGGTGGTCATGATGCGCATACACATCCAAATGGAGTGTGTCCTTATGTAACTTCTGTAAGTAAAACTACGGTTAAGCGTGTGCAGAAATTATTAAATCGCTGCGGTTATAATTGCGGAACAGCAGATGGCGTGATGGGGACGAAAACGAAACGGGCGTTGAAAAGCTACCAAAGAGACAATGGTCTGAAAGCAGATGGAGCAATTGGCCAGCAGACGCTTGAAGCGTTAGGACTTGCTTAAAAGTTTATATTCGTGGCAGGTATTGAAATGAAAAAGTGCAGGGTTTATATGACCTTGCACTTTTTGTATGTTTCCATAACGGAAAAACTATGATAAAATAATGCCAGATAAAATTGGAAATCGGACAGGTGGAGGATCATGATGCGTGCATTTGTGGAGTTTGAAAACGTAAGCAAGACATATCATATGGGTGAAGTAGATATTGAAGCATTAAAAGATGTGAATTTTACCATTGAAAAGGGCGAGTTTTGTGTAATTGTCGGGGCGTCGGGAGCCGGAAAGACAACGATCTTAAATATTTTAGGCGGAATGGATACATTGACCTGCGGCAAAGCGCTGCTGGATGGTGAAGAGATTTCGGCTTACCGCAAGAAGAAGCTGACAGCTTACAGGCGATATGATATCGGATTTGTATTTCAGTTTTATAATCTGGTGCAAAATCTGACTGCATTGGAAAATGTGGAGCTGGCAGCACAGATTTGCAAAGATCCGCTTGATGCTATGACGGTTTTGGATATGGTTGGATTAAAGGAACGGGCGGGAAATTTTCCGGCACAGCTGTCAGGGGGAGAGCAGCAAAGAGTAGCGATTGCACGTGCGCTTGCGAAAAATCCGAAGCTGCTGCTGTGTGACGAGCCGACAGGAGCTTTGGACTATCATACTGGAAAAGCGGTTTTAAAACTGCTGCAGGATGCATGCAGGAAAAATAAGATGACGGTAGTTGTAATTACACATAATCAGGCGCTGACCGCAATGGCAGATCGGATTATTACGGTAAAAAGTGGAACAGTACACAATATGGAGATGAATCAGCAGATTGTGCCAGTGGAAGAGATTGAATGGTAAATCGTATTGTGTGAAACAGCAGGGAGTCGGAATATGAACAGGGGAATGATAAAAACAACGATCAGAGAAATAAAAGGGAGTCTTGGAAGATATTTGGCGATTCTTGCGATTGTAATGCTTGGAGTGGCGTTGTTTACGGGACTTAAGGCGACGACGCCGGCGATGATCGCCACAGAAAATGATTATTTGGCGGAGCAGAATTTTTATGATTTTCGTCTGCTGTCGACGGTTGGATTTGAAAAAGAGGATGTACAAAAGGTTGCAGAAATGGAGCAGGTAGCAGATGCAGAATGCGCCGTTTCTGTGGATGCGGTCTGTACGTTTGGAGATGGAAATGAGTCGGCATACAAATTCCATACGATGCCGGAATCCATTAATCAGATTATACTTACGGCCGGGCGTATGCCGGAAAAAGCGGATGAATGTGTGCTGGATTCGGCGCTTTATGGTGAGGATATGATTGGTACGCAGATTACTGTGACAGACAATAATGATGAAGATATGCTGGAAATGTTCGACGTGCGGACTTTTACAGCGGTCGGGATTGTGCGCTCTCCATATTATATTAATTTTGAACGGGGGACGACTTCGATTGGGGAAGGAAAGATTACGGCATTTTTATATGTGCCAAAAGAGGCGTTTGCATGTGACTATTTGACGGAAATATATGTGAAAACGAAGCAGAAGTATGACGTGTATACAGATGCATATGAAGATTATATCGATGGTATGCAGGAAGAAATGGAGGGAAAAACGCAAGCGCTTGCTTTGGCGCGGTATGAAAGGATTACGGAGGATGCGAAAAAAGAACTGGACGATGCGCAGGCAGAACTGGACGAGAAGATGGCTGAAACGCAGGTAGAGCTCGCGGATGCCCGTAAAAAGATTTCGGACGGCGAACAGGAAATCATAGACGGTGAACAGGAACTACGTGATGGAAAGCAAAAGGCTGCAGATGGGGAGCGTGAGATTGCCACGAATGAGCAAAAGCTTGTGGACAGCGAACAGGAGCTTGCAGATGGTGAACGGGAAATCCGTGAGAAAGAGCAGGAAATTCAGGCCGCAGAACAAAAGCTGGCACAGGCAGAACATGAAATTGCTGCAAATGAACAAAAGATTTCGGACGGCAAAGCAGAGCTTGCACAGGCTAAAATAAAGTTAAAGCAACAGGAAACAAATCTGAAACAGCAGGAAGCAAATCTGACGGACAAGGAAGCACAGTTAAAGAAACAGGAAGCGGAGCTTGAAAAAAAGGAATCTCAGCTGCAGCAGCAGGAAATGGAGCTGACAGGTCAGGAGACAGAGCTGCAGCAGCAGGAAACGGAGCTGAAAGTTCAGGAAGCAGAGCTGGAACAACAGGAAAAAAGCCTGGAGCAACAGGAGACAGAGCTGTTGCAAAAAGAGACGGAATTAAAACAACAGGAAGCAGATTTAGAGCGGCAGGAGACGGAACTGAGCGACGAAGAGAAAATAAAGGTGCAGGCTGCCAAAGAGCAGGTACAGGCAGGCATCAAACAAGTGCAGGGAGGTCTGGGAGAGGTACGCCCGGGTTTGGAGCAGGTACGTCTGGCATTAAAAGAGCTGCGCACAGGTCTGGATCAGGTGCGTGCAGGCTTAAAGCAGGTGCGCACAGGCCAAAAACAGGTACGTGCAGGAATGACAGAGCTAAGCGCAGGTCTGGAGCAGGTACGCGCAGGGAAGAAGCAGATAGAGGCCGGGAAAAAGAAACTTGCGTCTGGGAAACTGCAGATACAGTCAGCGAAAAAGGAACTGGCAGAAAATGAAAAAACTTTGCATGAGTCAGAAAAAGAGCTGGCTGCGGGAAAAGCAGAAACAGTGAAGGCACGTGCACAGCTGGAAGATGGAAAGCAGGAGCTTGCAAAAGGAAAAGTCAGACTGCAGGAGGGCAGTGCAGAGATTGCGGACGGCAGACAAAAGCTTGAAAAAGCAAAAACAGAGCTTGCAGATGCGAAGGAAGAACTGAAAAAAGGGAGGAGGGATCTGGATAAAGGAAAGAGGGAGCTTGCAGACGCCAGAAAAGAGTATGCTGATGCCAAAGCCGATGTTGATAAGAAAACGGCAGATGCACAACAGGAGATTGATGATGCAAGGGAACAGTTAGCAGATATTGAAGAGCCGGATACCTACGCGCTGACAAGAAATACCAATATTGGTTATGCCTGTTATGAAAGCGATTCAAATATTGTAGCGGGGATTGCAAATGTTTTTCCGGTGTTCTTTTTTCTTGTAGCTGCATTAATCTGTATGACGACAATGAACCGGATGGTGGAAGAACAGCGGACGCAGATCGGAGTGCTCAAAGCGCTTGGATATGGAAATGGCGCCATTATGTGCAAATATTTGTTTTATGCAGGATCCGCCGCGGCGATAGGAGCGGTTTTAGGCTGTGTGATTGGAACATGGTTATTTCCCAAAGTTATCTGGATGGGATATAGTATTATGTATAGTATGGGAGAGATTACCTATTATTTTGACGGTTGGCTGGCTGTTTTTTCGCTGTTGGCAGCGCTGCTTTGTTCGATGGGTGCAGCTTATGTCTCCTGTAGATATGAGTTATACAGTGTTCCGGCGAATCTGATACGGCCAAAGGCGCCGAAAAGCGGAAAACGGATTTTTCTGGAGAATATCGGTTTTTTCTGGAGCAGGATGAAGTTTTTGCACAAAGTGTCTGTTCGCAACATCTTCCGGTATAAGAAACGTTTTTTTATGATGATACTTGGCATCAGTGGATGTACGGCGCTGCTTTTAACAGGATTTGGAGTGAAGGATTCTGTAACAAATGTGGCAGATATGCAGTATGACGAAATTCAGGTCTATGATATAGGGATTACATTTTCGGAAAGTGTGCAGAAAGCAGATCTGGATCAGTTAAATGAAAAGACCGGAAACGTGCTGGAAAGATATGCCTGCCGGTATGAAGAGAGCGTGGATTTGGATTTTGATGGAAAAACGAAATCAATGTATCTTGGAATTGCACAGAATACGGAAGAAATCAGTGATTTTTTAAAGCTTAAGACAACGAGCGGAGAAAACATTGCTTATCCTGCCAAAGGCGAAGTTGTATTGTCAGCAAAAGCAGCGGAAACGCTGGGAATCCGCGTGGGTGACAGCGTTGTTTTAAGAGACAGTGAGATGAACAGCCTGACGGTGGAAGTTTGTGCGCTTTGTGAGAATTATATTTATAATTATGCTTACGTGAATCAGGAGACCTATGTACAGCAGCTTGGAACAGAACCGGAGTATAAGAGCGCTTATGTAGTTGTGAAAGAAGGCGTGGATATTCATGAGGCGGCTGCGGCTGTTGCGGATCAGAGCAATGTATTGTCGGTAGCTGTAACGGGAGATATGCGGGAGCGGATTGCTTCGATGATGAAGAGTATGGATTACATCGTACTGCTGATTATTGTCTGTGCGGGCAGTCTGGCGTTTATTGTGCTTTATAATCTGACGAATATTAATATTACGGAGCGCATCCGGGAGATAGCGACGATCAAAGTGCTTGGGTTTTATGCGCGTGAGACAGCAGATTATGTGTTTCGGGAAAATCTGGCGCTGACGGGACTTGGTGCACTTGCAGGGCTGGGGCTTGGGAAATGGCTGCATTGGTTTGTTATGGATCAGGTGAAAATAGATATGCTTTCCTTTAAGACGATGATTACACCGTGGAGTTATTTGTGGAGTCTGCTGCTGACGTTTGTATTTGCATTGCTGGTGAATGGGCTGATGTATTTTAAGCTGGAGAATATTCATATGGCGGAGGCGTTAAAGTCGATAGAATAAGGGGAAGGGAAGAAAGTGATATGTATATTCACTTTCTTCCCGTTTTAATCATTGGGGGTATGAGTTTATTTTATGATATATCTATGATGGAACAACTTCTTGTATCATTGTATAAAGAGCTTTCACGTCGTCTATGTTCGTTAAGCCTGTATCTTTATCAATAATAGAGGAATATACGTGTGGAATTACTTTTTTTACGCCTGCGTTAACAGCGATGGAGAGAATTTCTTTAAAATTATCCAAGTCGATGCCGCCTGTCGGTTCCAGGTTAAAATCATGTTCTGCGCACGATTTAGCTACAGCTTCGTATTCTTCCCGGCATTTTAATCCTCCCATTGGAAAATATTTTAAAGAGTCGGCTCCTTCTTCTTTTGCCATAGCAATTGCTGTTGCAACAGGTACAATGGCAGGCTTTTCTTCTTTTGCAAGGTATCCGGTGGATATTTTCACATATCCCGGTTTGCCGCATGGAGCAACCATGGAGTTCATAAAAGGTCCTTCACCTGTCAGAGCTCTTGTGTATCCGCCTGCAGTGAATGCCTGGTTAATATGTTTTGGTTTGATAATGCTGGATATTTCTGCAACTGCTTTCCATTGTCCGGGATTGCCTGCGCCCAGTCCGACGGAAATGCAATTGTCAACTTTTTTCTGATATTGGATCATATCTTTGACTGCGCTTTGCACATCCGGATAATTTGCGGATAACAGTCCCAATGCGATATGGCCTTCTGCGGCTTCGTATAATGCTGCGGCATTTTCAATAGAACCTGTAAGACAGTTTAAGCATACTCTGTCTTTATAAAACTTCAGTCCTTCCACTTTTTATTTCTCCTTTCTGATTTCAACAATACGTTTGTATATAGCATCCAGTTCATCCAGATTTTTCAGCGGGCGGGGATCGATGGCAAGTGAACCGATATTTGCCTGATAGTCTCTTGTATAGATGGCAACCGTTCCTTCCTGAAGCTTTTGGATCATTTCTTTTGCAGAAAAGCCATAGATACTCTTATCAAAATGAATCTTTGCCCGATAAATTTCACGGCCGGCCTCATCCTGAATCAGCATGGCGCTGCACCCGTCAATTTTATTTACTTTTTCGGCAAACTGTTCCAGATCCGTCTTTGTAACCACACATACATGTTCGCCTGCAAGGTATTCTTTTATTGCCTGCAGCAGTCCCATAGTTCCTTCTTTTCCGATTTTCATGGCTCTGCCAATGCCTTTGTACTGCAGACGCATATTGGATGCAAGTTCTGTCGTTTTACATGCTACAAAACCGCTTGTCGGGCCTTCGATTGCCTTTGCGCCACTGTAGCAGACCATATCAGCACCCATTTGTGCATATCTGCTTAGATCTTCTTCAGCGGCTGCATCTACAATACACGGAACCCCCAGTTTGTTAGCGAGTGCTATGACGTCTTTTACATCAACCATATCTTTTTGTACACAATGATGAGATTTTACAAAGAAAATAGCCAGTGTATTTTCATTTACCGTATCCTCAATATCGGAAAGTCTGGAACCGTTTGCATAACCTGCTTCTACGACTTTTCCACCTCCAAGCTGTATCATTTCAGCAATCGGCGCGCCAAAATCAACATTGTGGCCTTTTAAAAGAATGACTTCTCTTTTCGTAATGGTTGGAAGCACATCAAACAGGTGATGCACCATTGTGATATTATCTTTGCAAATCAAAGATGCGACTGCAAGAGCGATTCCGGCGGATGCACTGGATGTTACGCATGCATCCGCACATCCGGTCATTTCACTGATTTTTTTTCCTGCAAATTCATACAGGCTGTCAATTAAGATATAATTTGAGGCTGCTTCTACCAGCGTTTTTCCAACGCCTTGTGAAATGGTGGAAACGCCAAGCTTCGTCATGCGTCCGGAAGCATTGATAACAGCCTGCATACCGTTTTTACTATAAATATTTTCCATAATCAGTTGTCTCCTGAACGAGTCAGAGGAAAATGATCCTCTGAACCCGTATATTCATAATGTTATTATCTGAGGTTTTTATAAAACGCCAAGTAATGAAGCGATAATAGAAACGATCACAACTGTGAATAAAATTTTCGTATAATGTGGACCTTTCTTTTTCAGGTAAGCATAAATGATAAATACTGCAGCTAATGGGAGGAGTCCCGGAGCAATCAGATTTAATACATCTTGAAGTATGATCGTACTTCCTCCTGAAAAGCTGAACTCGAGCGGTGTGGAAAGCGATACATAGCTTGCGGACAAAGCTCCCATCATCGTAAGACCGATTACATTCGCAGTAAAAATAATATTTTTCATTTTACCGCCATGCAAGAGTGATACAATGGATTTTTTTCCTAATTTGTATCCGTTGTGGATCAGATAATAGGAAATGAGGATCGTAAGCAGCGGGTATAAAATCAGCGGCATAATACCTCCGAGTGCAGAACCGTCGGATGCAAACGGAAGGAATATCGAAAAAATGATCGGCATAACTGCGGCCCATATAATCGCATCGCCCATACCTGCCACAGGGCCCATAAGACCTGTTTTAATACCTGTGATGGCATCGTCTGTAATATTTTCTCCATTTGATTTCTGCTCTTCCATAGAGATCACAATACCTTGAATGATTGCACCGAGAATACCTTCGGTATTGAAAAATACCAGATGCCTTTTCAGCGCTTCGCTTAATTCTTCATCTGTAGAATATAATTTCTTAAGGATCGGGGTCATGGATGCACAGAATACAAGACTCTGCAATCTTTCATAAGAGTTTGAAAGTTCTGCGCCTGCATAATAAATCCACATGGATTTTGTAATATCTTTTTTTGACAGCTTTTTGACAGCTTGCGGCTGTGTATTTTCAGTTGTATTTATCTCGCCCATTTTAAACCGCCTCCTCTTTTAATCGAAACAAATTCATCAATAATGCTACGCAGGTTGCAAATATTGCAACAGCCATTGTATCCAGATCAAGATACATAACAGCGAAGAAGCCTGCGATAAAAAATGGAATCAATGTCTTCTTTCCGATTACAGTCAATGTAATTGCAAATCCAAGAGCCGGAAGGATGCCTCCCATAATTTCGAAAGAATGAGACAGCCATGCCGGTAAAATATCAATCAGCTTTTGTGCTACAGAGACGCCAAAATAGTCTATAATAAATACAATCGGGAAACGGATGACAAAGCCTGCAATTGCAGGGTATAAAAATGCTGCACGCATAATTCCCTTTGTATCAGCTTTTTCTGCATATTTATCTGCCATATGCACCCAAATCGCGTTTGTTGTCCTGCGCAGCTGGTCTACAAATACGCCTATGACGCCAAACGGTATCGCCAGTGCGATTGCCGTTTCCGGATTCATTCCGGCCGCTACTCCGAGAGGAATGGCGATACATCCGGCTAATGCCGGGTCGCTTGGAACGTTTCCGCCTGGAGTAGAAGTTACCCCTAGATATACGAGCTGAAGGCCGGCTCCGATTTTCATAGCATTTGACATATCGCCTGTAATCAGCCCTACAAATACGGCAATCGTAACAGGCTGAAGCAGTGCGGAGGAAAGTGTATAACCAAGACGAAGTCTGCAGAACCAGTAGTAACAGCCCATAAAGATAGCTACACCTAAAACACTCATTTTTTATTCTCCTTTTTCTTATGAACGATAACGTTTCAGTATTTCATCAAATTTCATTGGAGAATCCTCCGGAATAGTCTGGAAAATAATGGATACTCCTTTCCCGTTTAGCTCTTCCAAAATCGCCGTGTCAGGGTCGTCAAGAGTAATATTTTGGAACACAACTTTACGGTTTGGCGCTCCGCCAAGTCCGCCGACCTGTATCTGGGACACCTGGATTCCACCATCATAAACCTGCTTCATAGATTTTAGATCCGGGAGAAGCAGCAGTACCTTGCCTGTGTCAAACTGGTTTTCGTTCCAGTGTTTTATCGTATCTTCAATTCCATAACATTCGATCTTGACGCCTGCCGGTGCGGAAAGAAGATATATTTCCAACATAAATTCATCATTTGCAAGCTCATCGCTTACCACCACAATTTTATTTGCCTGTGACTGATTTACCCACTTTGTCATTACCTGCCCGTGAATCAGGCGGCTGTCAATTCTACATAATACAATCTCTGCCATATCAATTCTCCTTTTTCATTGCATTTAATATTTCCTCTACGACATCTTTTACTGCAGTCTGTCCGGCTTCCAGGATATCTTCTAAATTCAGGCTTCCTGAAAAAGAAATATCCGAACATGCTGCGAGCAGCATAGGTGCGTTTAAACCGGAATAAACTTTGACGCCATAGTCTTTTCCAAGTTTAGCCGCCACATTCGTTGTAGTGCCTCCAAACACATCCGTCATAATCATGGAACCTTCCGGGAGATTTTCTACTTCGGTTTTTACAAGGTTCATGTACTCTGGTAAAGTCATTTCTGGTAAAAGAGCGATCTCCTTTACAAAATCAACGCTACCTAAAATCATCCGTACTCCCTGAACAAGTGACATTCCCCAGCCACCATGAGTCAGCAGCAGAATTTGAGGTTTGGTCTCCATTTTTATCCTCCTCTCTTATTATTAACAATTTAGAAACGGCCATTTCATCTAAATAAAATGTAGCATATTACACTTCATTTTTCAATATTGACTTATAATTTCGTCATTTTGCTACAATTTTGTAATTTGCTACATTTTTGTAGCAGATTACATTTATACTTGCCATTTCAGATTTCTATTGTTATGATATAAAGTAACTAACATCCGCATTATTTTCAGTTTTTTGGAGACCCGTCTTTAGGATTTAACACCATGAATTTTTGGATGATAGATATAGTTTATAT
>CAJUBQ010000092.1 GCA_910584595.1 uncultured Eubacterium sp. | reverse complement strand
AAAGTTTGTTTATGGATTGCATTTTTAAAATGAATGTGCTATGCTAATATATAACTAGAAGTTTTACGCTGATAATAAAGGTCAGATGTCAGGATATGGAAGTCCATATATTTTTTCAAAGGAGTGATGACAATGAATGTAAATCAAAATTTTTTCGGTGGAATGGGAAATACAAGTTTTTTCTCAGACTATGCCAGCATTAGAAATGGCAGTTATCGAAGGCTTTTAAAAGCTTATTACGGTGGAAATAATCAATCAAGTACGACAGCCGGTACAAGAAAAACCAGCAATGTGCTTGAACAGATTCTTGAAGAGAGAAAGAATCCAAAAGTTTCCGAGCAGACCAAAGAAGCAAATTCCAAGCTGACATCAGGAATACCGACTTTGACAAATGCTATTAAAGCATTACAAAATGACACAACGTATACCGATTCGGAAGATGGCAAGAAGAGTGCACAGGACAAGATGGTTTCAGCGCTGAAAACTTACGTATCAGAGTATAATGATGTTGTAAATGCGGCAAAGAAATCCACTCTGTCAAATAAGACATCGCATATTGCAAGCATGATGAAAAGTACAACGGAAAACGCTGATAAGCTAAAGGAAATCGGGATTTCAGTGAATGCGAACGGTACGCTTCAGTTTATTGAGGGTCAGGCAAAGCATGCAGACATTTCTAAAGTGCAGGATTTGTTTTCAGCTAAAAACAGCATGAGTTATGGTTCTACAGTTATGTCCCGCCTTCAGTTTGCAGGCATTACCTCTGGCACAACAAGCAGTACGAAAAATGAAGATACCGTAAGTTCCGTTTCCAGCGCCGCTTCGTTTCTTGCAGACAGCAAATCGCTTGCATCGGATGCGCTATATGCAAAGATAAAGGATAAGAATGGCAAGGAAACGTATGATATTGACAAGATTTTTTCCACAGCAAAGAGTTTTGTAAACAATTATAACGGCATGTTTGAAGCTGCAAAATCCAGCACAAATTCCGGTGTAGCATCGAATTTGTCTTATATTAAGGAAAAAACAGAGAAAAACAAGGAAGCATTGGCGCAGTTTGGAATTTCTCTGGATGCGAATAACAAAATGAAGATTGATGAGGACACATTTAAAAAATCAGATATGTCCGATGTGCAGAAGTTTTTCAAAGATTATGGCTCCTCTGTTGCTACGAATGCTTCACTGGTAGATCATTATCTGACTTCCATGGCAAAGAATGCCAATGGCTATACGTCTGCTGGGGCATATAATATACAGGGAATTTCTCAGTTTAACGATTTTATTTAATACGTGTACCGATGTCGTAAAGTAAGCATACTGTAATTAGATCGAAAGCCAATTTATTTTCATCGTCATTTGATGAATATAGATTGGCTTTTGGTATAAAAGGAAATCAAATACTTATTCGGGAGCATGATTGTCCAAATAAGGTATATGATCGGACGGTACGTAGGAAGTTGTTTTGTATTTTAAGATGGAGGATGGAATTTTTATTGAAAATATGCTGGAAAATGGAATCGTATATGAGAAAACAGGAAACGCTTTTGTCTGACGTAGATGGAAGCGTTTTTTGTTTATTCATGGAAGATTTTTTGAAAGCTCATTTTTAGTTCGCGACAGTTCAGATAACTCATGGAACTGTTCCGTATCCAGCCATTGGCAATCTCCGCTCTGCTACGGTCAGTCCTTAACAAGCGCCACTGGAGCTTAGGATCGCTTTGCGATGGGAAGGATCGTTTGCAAACCAATATATTTTCATATGGTCAGAATAGTAAATTGGCAGATTTATCAAACTATCACTTTAAGTTTAATAGCAAAAGTATTTCATAAAATGTTTTGCTTGACTTGTATGATTCATCAAGGTTATTATTTTTGTAGGTAAGGTTTCAATGAATAAGATAGAAATAAGCTTGTCAGAAGAAGCTTATTAGGAGAAGCTTGTCAGAAGGAGCTTGTCAGAAGAAGCTTATTAGGAGAAGCTTGTCAGAAGGAGCTTGTCAGGAGAAACTTATTTTATAGAAAAAACTTGATAGAAGAAACATGTAAAAAAAGCACAATTGATTCGTATAAATAATGATTACTTTTCAGAGAAAGGCAGGCAGAAGATAAAAATGAGATACGATTTTAACAAAATGGATGCAGATTCGTTTGAATTAATGATTCGGAGCTTAAATGAAAAAATATTTGGAATACAATGTGAACAGTATGGTTTGGGACCGGACGGACAGCGTGAATTTGTTTTTGAAGGAAAGTTGACAGACTCAGCAGGCGTGAGATTTGATGGAAAGACAATTGGCCAGGTTAAATATAAATATCTAACAACGAAAACGGATGATTTTGAATGGCTTAAAAAGGAAATCAATGGTGAGCTTCATCGTTTTCAAGAAAAGGATTCTTCGTATTTGCCTGATAATTATATCTTTTATACGAATGTTGTTTTAACTCCGGCAAAAGATACCGGGGTGAAGGATAAAATTAATAAATATGTAAAAGAAAACAATCATATCATAAAAAAATTTTTGATCCTCGGTTATGATGAAATTTGTGCTTTGCTGGACAATAACCGTGATGTTGCTGCCTGTTTTTCCTGCCATATTTTACCGGGCGATTTATTGATGGAAATTATAAAAGAATATCAGGGCAGAGAAGATTATTTTTCAGCATTGAAGTTATTTTTAAATTTAGAATTTAAGGAAGAATTATATACAAGAATGGAGCAGGCCGGTTCTCTTACGGAACAAAGAGTGTCGATTGAGCGGGTATGTATTGATATTGATGTATCGCACAGAGTTAACACCTCTATGAAATTTGCAAAAACGATTATAGAACTGGGAAATGGTGTTTTAGGGTATCGAAAAAATTACCTTGGCCAGATGTGGGAATTGATGCTTGATCCAAATGAAAATTTTGTACTGATTGGAGGCCCCGGACAAGGCAAAACGACGATATGTCAGTTTATCGCACAGATTTACCGGGCATATTATTTGTACAATGTAGGAGAAAATCAGGAGGCCGGGAAGTTTATTTCTGAGATTGAGAGTGATTATCATTATCAAATAAATTGTTATCGAATACCATTTAAGATTGTACTTCGGGAATATGCTGCATGGATGAACAGACAGGAAATCGGAGGAAATCAGTCTGTAATTACATACATACAGCATCGCATTCATGAAGTGGAAGCAGAAACGCTTTCCATAAAATTAATTCGCAAAATGCTGAAAGAACTGGCATGGATATTTTTCTTTGACGGATTGGATGAAGTTCCTGAAACTTCAAACAGAAAGGAAATGCTAAAACAGCTGGATCATTTTATAACGGTAGAATTATGTCAGGCAAAATGTGACTGTATGATTATTGCAACGACCAGGGCACAAGGGTACAATCATGATTTTGGAGAAAGAAGATACAAGCATGTTGAAGTGAAAGAGCTTTCTGATAAGGAGTGTTTAAAATATGTTGAGAAGTTATTTGAAGTCATGGAGGAAAGAACTGAAAACAGGAAGAAATATCTGGATATTATGAGAGAAGCTTTAGAAGATGATTCAATTGCCCGTTTGCTGAGAACACCGTTACAGGCTACCATTATTTCGATTCTTGTAAAGAGCGGCGGCAAACCGCCGCATGAAAGGTATTCTCTTTTTAACCAGTATTATGGTATTATCGTTCAGAGAGAAAAACAAAAGAATATTGTGGCTACCTTGAATGATAAAACAGAATGGATAGAAGATATTCATTTCCTAATTGCAAATAAACTGCAAAAGGAATCTCAGAAAGATAAAAATGCATCTGCAGAAATCAGTCAGGATAAGTTAGAGGTATTATTGGAACATTACATAGAAGAGGAACAGGATGAATTTTATGAAACATCCAGTTCGTTAAAACAGAAGACAAAACAGTTTTCTGATATCATTACAAAGAGGTTATGTTTTTTAGGTGAAAATCGTGCCGGCTATTTTAGCTATTCGATTCGGAGTATGCAGGAATATTTTGCAGGGACTTATCTTGTAAAGAAATTTAGTGAAGCGGATGCAGTCAGGAATCTCAGGAATATTTCTTATCGATCTTATTGGAGGAATGCTTTGCTGTTTGCGCTTGGTTATATTGAAGTACACAGAGAAAGTATGGAAAAGGAAATTGGGATACTATGTGAGGAAATGAATGGGAAAGATAATCTTACGAAAGAGGAATATACATCGGAAAATATTTGCCTGTTTGGGTCATGGCTTGCATTGGATATTCTTATTGAAGATATATTTAGAGGAAAGGCGCAGAGGAAATATATTTTATTGGCTGTAAAGCTGTTAGAACAAAAAGATGGTAGTTTGGAAAAATTTAAACTGCTTTCCGGGGTACCGTGTTCGAAGCTGGTAACTTATGTAGAAGAAAAATATGAGAAAAAAGAGTTAAGTAATTCAGAATGGATGAATTTACTGTTAATTTTGAATGAAAACAATAAAAATGATTTTTATGAAAAAATTTTAGTATTACTGGATACATTTGAGGAAGATGAAAAAATAAATTATATTATTAAGATATTAGAAAAACGTTTTTGTTTAAAAAAGCCGATTGAAGATAAATTGCTGAATCAGCTGATATCTTATATGGAAGCCGGTAATATCAGAAGTCTTTTGCCACCAAGCATTATACGGATGATGGTGGACAAAAATGATATATCAATGGCTTTAAAAAAGGAAATTTTTATACAGGAGGTTTTTAGAACAAATCCAGAAATGAAAATTGTAAATAAAATTGGCATTTCTATTTTTCGTGAGGCATTTTTATATTTAAGGCCATACGCTATTTTTAGAAGCGAAACAGAAGTATCAGTTGATATAAGCTCAGGTTTTCGATATAAAATTAATAGAATTGAAATAGATGTGGAAAATACCAGAATTCTTCGAAGAGAATTGGAAGAACTTGGATTGATATCCTTTAGTGGATTTTATGATTTTTTGATAAAACCTACATTTCAGAAATACAATGATCTGATTGGAATGATGCAACGAGAAGAATCATTTTGGAAAGAAAACTATTTGAAAACATTACATTATTATGTACCAGATAAATGTTATAAAAATGAAGAGGAATTTAATAAAGTATTAAGAAATAAGCAAGAAGATTTTAAAGATTTTAATAAGGCTGATATAAGGAGACTGATGCTAAAGGGGACAGATATGAACATTGGTTATGTTGCCTTTGATAATCAAGATGTGTTTGATGAGCTTATTGAAAGCGGTATTGTTGATGAAAGCGAGATAACGGAATTAAATATCTTTTTTTTAAAGTCGTATTTATTTGTTGCAAAAGTTCAACTTGATAATAATAGGAATTTGAAGGAATGCACAGTAAAAAGAATCGTAAGAATCATTAAAGAAATTGATAAACGAGGTGAGCATTATTATAATTTAAACCAAATGCTGAGCATACTTTTGAGTTCAGACAGTGCCTGGATATTATTAAAAGAAATGCCGGATTTTTCATTTTTGGATTTAATGTTGAAAGAAGAAAGATTAAAAATAACATTTTTTCACGAAATGACTTTAAAGCCAGAAGAAATTGAACGGGCCATCTCAAAAATAATTGCCAAAATATGTTATGATGCAAGCGAAAGCAATTATTTAGCTTTAATACCAACAATTATCAGTGACAAGATAAATATACATAATTGCATTTCAAAACAAAATATGATACAGCTGGAAAGGATTACTTATACGCATCCTGCAAATAAACTGGCTGTAAAGCTGCTGAGGTTATGTATGGAAGAGAATACAAATCCGAGAGATTTGCTGGATGAATTATTTTCCTTGGATATATCACGGGAAGTAATTTGCCTGGAATTGGAAATATTTCTGCGCTTTTGCGATGTAGCAAATAGAGAGGCTCTGGAGGTTATGCTGTATTTGCGTTTGCAAAATGAGAGCTTTAACGGAAAATCTGAGATTCAAAAAAGATTAGCAAACCATATGTATGAGATAAGATGTAATGACAGCAGTGTAAGCAGTGACATTTAGTATGCACAAATCCATCGTCAAAACCAACAGACACAGGCAATGAATTCATTGACAGCATCCCCCTGAAATGTTATGCTAATTTTGGAGATGTGTAACAATTTGGTTCTATACAGAGATCGGAAAAAAGTATAAGAATAACAGGGGAACAAGGAGAAGTTAAAATGAAAAAGACGATGGAAATGGAAACAAGAAAAAAAGAGAAAATGAAAACAACCGGGCCCGGGAACAGGCAAAAATCAGATCAAACGCTGCAAAAACATCTGGTTTCACAGATTATGCGTCTGTTTTTGATTTCAGTTATTACACTCATCATTGTATCCGGAATATTTATGTATTTCAGCAATATTAATACGCTGCATGAGATGACGAATGTCGCGTTAAATTCGACTTCTTCTGCCGTTGAGCGAACGCTGCATACGTTAGAAGTTAACGCAATGAATGTAGCTGCGCTGGAAACGATCAGGGATACCGGCGCGTCTAAGGAAGAAAAGCTGGAAGCGATGGAAGGAGTTCGTCTGCAGAATGAATATGATGAAGTAGGATTTGTAGAATTAGATGGAAAAGGTTATTCTAATTATGGAGATTTTGACTTTAACGATCAGTTTCATTTTCAGGCGACGTCAAAAGGAGAAGTTTTTGTCGGGGAGCCGATTATCAATCGTCTTAACGGTGATATCATTATTATATCGGGAGCGCCTGTTTATAATGACGCGAAGATCGTGGGTACGGTATATATTGTTGATTTAGTTGCGTCCGTCAATGATAAAATCGGGGAAATTACTTTTGGAAAAACGGGCCGGGCATATATTATCAATAAGGATGGAACGGTCATTTTTCATAAAGACGAGCAGAAAATCGCAGAAGAGGCAAACGCGATTACTCTTAAGGAAACGGACAGATCGTATGCTTCACTGGCAAAGGCAACGAAAAAAATTCTTGCCAGTACGCAGGCAGGCACAATTACCTATTGGCAAGGCGGTAAAAGTATGTTTGCTGCTTACTGTCCGGTAAAAGGACATGAGGATTGGCGGCTGATTATGACTGCTCCAAACAGTGAATTTGTGTCAGTCGTATTTATCTCTGTGATTGTCAATAGTTGTATCGGTATTTTGCTTTTGGTAATCAGCATTGTATTGATGAAACGCCGGATTCAGGATATTATTTATCCGGTTGATCTGGTAACAAAACGTCTGGTAAAGCTTGCGGAAGGAGATTTGAAAACGCCGGTGGAAGTTATTAATACCGGGGATGAGCTGGCTGTTTTATCCAAAAACCTGGGAGAGACGATTCAAAGCCTGAATCTGTATATTTCAGATATTACAAGAGTGCTTGCGCAGTTGTCTTCAGGAAATTTGGACATACAGACAGAAGCCAGCTTTGCGGGAGATTTTGTCAGTCTGAAAGAGTCGATCGATACCATTATTCACTCACTTAATGAGACAATGACGCAGATGAACGGTGCGGCAGATCTTGTGGCAGATCATTCGGATGGCACTTCGCAGGGTGCGAAAAATCTGGCGGACAGTACGACGGATCAGGCAAGTGTGTTAGAGGAACTGACGGCAAGCATTCTAAGTGTTTCTGACCAGGTAAAGCTTACCGCAGACAATGCTTCCAGAGCAAACGAGCGTTCTAAGGAAGCAGAAAAAAATGTAGTAGTCTGCAACGAGCAAATGCAGTCTATGATTCAGGCAATGGCAGACATTAAAGAAGGCTCTGCAAAGATCAGCGATATTATCAAAAATATTGAGAGTATTGCCGAACAGACAAATTTACTTTCGTTAAATGCCGCGATTGAGGCAGCGCGTGCAGGTGAAGCAGGCCGGGGCTTTTCGGTTGTTGCAGAGGAAGTGCGAAGTCTTGCGGAAGAGAGTGCGAAGGCAGCTCAAAATACTGCAAAGTTGATTACAAAGTCAATCGAAACCGTAGAAAATGGGACAAGTATTGTCAACGCAACAGCGGAATCACTGACGCAGGTTGTAAGCAATACGAGTGAGATTACCGGGATTATTTCGGAGATTGCAGACGCGGCGAGAGAACAGGCGACGGCAATTGAACAGATTAATACAGGGTTTGAACAGATGTCAAATGCGGTTACTACGAATTCCATGACTGCGCAGGAGAGTGCATCATCCAGCGAGGAGCTGGCCGCACAGGCACAGAATTTAAAAGAGCTGATAGGCCGGTTTTCTTTAAAAAATGAATGAAAGGAATGTTGCAAAAAAATACCAAACTGTTATAATCAGCGTATGAATAAAGAAAAAAAGGTTTTAAATGGAAGGAGTAATTTTATGGTGAAAAAACGTTTACTTAGCTCAGCTTTAGCCTTTGTGCTTGCATCCTCGGCGCTTGTCGGAACCGGTGCATATTTTGCTGCAAATGGAAGTCTGACTGCAGTGCAGGCAAAGGAGACGGATGCAAAAATGTCCGTAAAGTCTGTACAAAAATTCGGTTATGACCTGATGGAGCAATATTTGGAAGAAAAGAATCCGGTTATGTCGCCGGTATCTGCATATGTCATGCTCAGTATGGTCGGAAACGGCGCCAAAGGAACGACAAAAAAAGAGTTTGAAAAAGTGTTAGGAAGTGATATGCTGTCTGTTTCAGAGGGATTGATGGGTGCGCTGCCGCAGGAAAAAGACGGCATGAAGCTTACGATTGCGAATTCTGCATGGCTGGATGACGAGTTTACGCCAAAAAAGGCATGGCTGAATACGACCCAAAAGCAGTTTCAGTCAGAGGTGTTTCAGGAAGATCTCAGTACAGCAGCCGCAAAAAATAAGATTAACAAATGGGTCAGTGACCGTACAAACAAGCTGATCCCAAAGCTTTTAGATAAAAAACTTGAGAAAGAGACAAGACTTGCTTTGGTGAATGCGTTATATTTTCACGCGGACTGGCAGCAGCAGTTTGTGCCGGAGCTTACCTGCCAGGGCAGCTTTCATACGGATGATGGAAAGACAAAAAATACAGATATGATGCACGCGTGGAATTATTCATGCGGTTATTTGAAAGACGAAGCGTCAGAAGGAGTGGTGATGCCGTATAAAAACAGCAGTTTTGCATTTGTGGCAGTAAAGCCATCCGGCGAGGAGAGCATTCGCGACTGGTTTGCATCTTATAACGCACAAAAACTTTCAGCGTTGGTAAACAGCGGTGAGACCAAGGATGTGGAGCTTTCTCTTCCAAAATTTGAAATTCGCTGCAAGACGACATTAAATGACAGTCTGAATAAAATGGGCATAAAAAAAGCTTTTGATGAAGAAAAGGCAGATTTGACACTTCTTGGAAAGACGAAAACAGATGAAAATCTATATTTAAGCTTTGTATTGCAGGAAGCAGTGATCCGTGTTGCAGAAGAAGGCACCGAAGCTGCTGCGGCAACGATGGGAGCGGTTGCAGGAGCAACAGCGCTCATGCCTGATAAGCCGGTTGTGAATTTTGACCGATCCTTTTTGTATATGATTATAGATACAGAATCCAAAGCGCCATTATTTATGGGTGTTGTGGATGAACCGTAAATGACATGACGGCAGAACGTGTCATCAGGGAAGTTACGGAAAAACAGTTTTCTTTTGATATATCAAGACTCAGGTAACGATATCTCTGATTTCCAAAGAAATTGTCTGAATGATTTTGGAAGTCAGGGATGTAGTTATCTGATTTTTTTCATAAAGAACGTCCGGTAAGAAACAGGACAGGAATATAACAGTTCCTGAATTACTTGAAAGCATAAAAATGCGGAAGGGGATGTTAAATATCAAATATAAAATCAGCTATGCTATAAATGCAAATGACATACAAACGATAACTGCTGATCCCGGTGCGAATCTGTTAGAACTGTTAAGAGAACATCAGGCTGCGCCGACGGCAGCCTGTAATGGGAAAGGCATTTGCGGGAAATGCCGTGTGCGTATTACACAGGGGCATATGCCTGTGACGGAAGAAGATCGTTGCTTTTTCACAGAGCAGGAGCTTGCAGAAGGGTATCGGTTAGCATGTAAGTGCAGCATTCGAGATCATATCACAGTGTTGGCGTCAGATGAAAATACAAAAATACAGGCTTTGGGAATCGAAAAATTAAAACAGCCGCAGACGGTACAGCAATCGCAGAAAAATGAAACCGGATATGCGATCGCTGTTGACCTTGGCAGTACCACACTGGCGGCTGCTTTGATTGATATGCAGGGAAATGTCCTGGATCAGGCGGTTGCTGTTAATTCGCAGCGTGCTTACGGCGCCGACGTGCTTTCAAGAATGCAGGCGTCCAATGAAGGAAAGCGGGAGCAGCTGCAGGCATGTATATGCCGTGACCTTGAACAGCTGTTTTTGAAACTGGTGTGCGGGCAGGGGGCTCCGATACAGATTTTAAACATTGCGATTGCGGGAAATACAACGATGTTTCATTTGCTGCGCGGTTTTTCGTGTGAAAAGCTGGGACAGGCTCCATTTGAACCGGTGAGTTTGAAAATGGAATGTCTGGAATACAGACAATTATTTGCAAAAGTCCAGGGGTGCAGCGCGTGTAAAGTGTATTTGCTGCCGGGAATGTCTGCGTTTATCGGAGCAGATGTTACTGCAGGGCTTTATAGCAGCGGATTTTGGCAAACGGCCAGACAGCATCCATCTTTTTTTATTGATCTTGGCACAAACGGCGAGCTTGCATATGGAACGAAAGAAGGATTTGTCACAGCATCCACAGCTGCAGGTCCGGCCTTTGAAGGAGGGCGGTTAAGCTGTGGAACGCCTGGGATACCGGGAGCGATTTCAAAAGTAACTTATCTTTATCACAGAGTCCGCATTCAGACGATTGGGCAGAAAAAACCATGTGGCATTTGCGGAACCGGCGCCATGGAAGCGGCAGCGGCATTGCGCACAGAAGGGCTGATGGATACGGAAGGGCTGCTGGCGCCGCAGATTTTTGATACAGGTATGGAGCTGGCAAGGCGCGAAGACGGCAGCCGCATTTGTCTGACACAGGCAGATATCAGAGAAATACAGATGGCAAAAGCGGCTATTCGTGCCGGACTTTTTGTGCTGCAAAAAAGATATGAACAAGAGTATGCAAACAAATGGAAGGAGCAGGAGGGCCATATTTACCTTGCCGGAGGATTTGGCTACTATTTGTCAGCGGATGCTGCCATTACGATTGGGATGTTTGAGCCGGAATGGAAAGAAAAAATCGTGCTGTGCGCAAACACCAGTTTAAAAGGCGCTATTGCATTCTTAACAGAACCATCCTGTGCCAGACAATTAGAGCAAATATGCAGCAAAAACCGGACGATCCGATTAGAAAGTGATGCAGATTTTCAGGAGATGTACGTACGGCAGATGCGGTTTCCGGCATTATAATCACAAGGCGGTTTTAAATCTGGATGAGGAACAGTTCCATGGGTTATTTAAACGGATACGAGTTTTTTCAGCGCCTGAATATCACCGTCCCGGATAAGATACGTGCTGTCCGGCGTTTTTGTCCATTCAGGAGACAGATTGGTATGGATATAGACAGAATCGATGCCATAT
Source organism: uncultured Eubacterium sp. (assembly GCA_910584595.1). Classification (GTDB taxonomy): domain Bacteria; phylum Bacillota; class Clostridia; order Lachnospirales; family Lachnospiraceae; genus Eubacterium_J. The sequence goes on along the minus strand of CAJUBQ010000092.1, from coordinate 6,469 downwards.
GCATTGGCTCCTGCAATATCCGTATCCGGATCGTTTCCGATCATGAGCGCACTGCTTTTTTCAATCTGGTATCGCTGACAGGCAATATGAAAAAAATGCGGATCAGGCTTTGCGCATTCTTCCTGAGAAGAAATAACAATTCCGTCAAATAAATCGGTGACGCCAAGCAGTTTTAATTCCGGCATGGTAAATACTTTCTGTGCATTTGTCAACAGAAAACAACGTCTGCCGTTTGTCCGCAGTTTGTGTAAGAGCGTGCGCACAGCCGGATACAGACAGATATGATCTCTGGATATCGTACGGAAAAATAATGCCGTCTCAGCTGTTAATTCGGCAGAAGCAGCAATATTTTGACGATGATAGAGTTGTTCAAAAACGATTTCCAGCCGGATATCAATCTTTAGGTAATCCGGATGCCGCAAAGCGGACTGCTGCAGTTCTTTTTGTACGAGATGTTCGTATTCCTTTTGGAGTTTATAAGGTGTATAGGCTGCTCCGTGTGACTGATACCAGACGGCTAAGAGCTGCCAGAGTTCTTTTTTGGATTCATCTGTATGGATATCGGCCAGCGTGCCATACAGGTCAAAGAGAAAATCAAAATATTTCATATGTTCGTTTCCTTTCTGAAATTTTGGCTGACCGGATGCTTTGTTTGTGATTCTTTTAGAGACATATTCCGGTAAGCGCTTGGCGTTATTTTAAACTTTTTTTTAAAACTTCGGTTAAAATAAGACAGATTTTCAAATCCAACTTCCTGCGAAATGGATAATATGCTGGAATCAGAGGCAAGCAGCAGTCTGGCGGCCATTGTCAGCCGGTAATCGTTTAAATATTCAATGAAAGAGACGCCCATTGCCTGTTTAAAGTATTTCATAAAGTGCGATTGGCTGTAATCGCAAAAAGATGCGATATCTTCAATGGTAATACGGTCCTGATAATGATTTTCCACATATTTTATAATAATCTTAAGCTTTTCTAAAGAGGTCAGAGGTCTTTTTGGTGCAGACGTGATCTGCCAATCTGAAAACAGTTCATAAAATAGTGCGAACAGGCAGCTTTTGATATGCAGCTGGTATGCGTGAGGAAACGTTTTGCAAATTTCATCTGCCTGATCCAGCCAATAGGAGATTTTTTCGTACTTAGGCTCTCCGTAAGAATAAATATTTTTCGCAAGTACATGTGAATGACGCAGAGGGGCAAAAAAGTCCACTGTGCAGCTGTCATTTCCTTTTGCTTCCAGCATGTTTAAATCAAACAGAATATTTTCGTATTCCAGGCGGATGTCTTCGTGCTGTGAAATGCTGTGCAGCTGTCCGGGCGCAATTAGAATAATATCACCTTCTTTTACGAGAGAAGAAGTCAGATCGATCGATACGGCGCCGCATCCTTTTTTGATATAAATAATTTCCATTTCTAAATGCCAGTGCAGGGGTACGGATAAAAAATCCTGCGGGATGCAGCAAAGATACGTATTGTACGGAAAAGAAGCGTCAAAATGTGTTTTCTTTTCCTGATAATTTTCATATTCCAGTATGTTCATAGGTAAAGGCTCCCTAAAGCGTGTTTGAAAAATCATTGATAGGCAATATAAAAGCCGTAGGTGTAACGGAAACTATAAATTGATAGAATTGTACCATATCATCATAGGATACTGCAAGAATAATATCCACTATTTGACATATAATACATTCAGCAAGCGAGTAATTGTTCACACAGCAATCATGATAGCGGATTCGTGTACAATTACGCAGCGGAACATCAAAATGCAGCTGTTTGGACAAGTTTTTAAGCTGCATAAAAAGAACATAAAAATAAGAAAAATTGGGAGGAAACACAAAATGACAGCAAATGAATATGTAAAGTCTCGCTTTGGACGTTTTATGGACGAGTGCACAAACGAGGAAATCTACACAGCGCTTTTGGAGTATGTAAAAGAAAAGGCGAAAGAAAAGGAAAGCAATCAGGGAAAGAAAAAGCTGTATTATATTTCAGCAGAATTTTTGATTGGCAAACTATTGTCCAATAATCTGATTAATCTCGGCCTGTTTGATGAAGTAAAACAAGAGCTGGAAAAATGCGGCAAGTCCATTGCAGATATTGAAGAAATTGAGATGGAGCCGTCATTAGGAAACGGTGGTTTGGGCAGACTTGCGGCCTGCTTTTTGGACTCTATCGCAACGCTTGGCTTAAATGGTGATGGCGTAGGCTTAAATTATCATCTTGGCCTGTTCCGTCAGGTATTTGAAAACAATCTGCAAAAAGAAGCGCCAAATCCATGGATTACTCCTCAGTCCTGGCTTACAAAGACAGATAAGACGTATAAAATTCATTTTGGCGGATTTGCCGTACAGTCCAGAATGTACGATATTGATGTAGTTGGATATGAAAACCGTACGACCAAACTTCATTTATTTGACGTAGAGTCTGTAGATGAATCTTTAGTGCAAGACGGCATAAATTTTGATAAATCTCAGTATGCAAAAAATTTAACACTGTTCCTTTATCCGGATGACAGTGATGAAAGCGGACGCCTGTTACGTGTATATCAGCAATATTTTATGGTATCCAACGCTGCAAGGCTGATTTTGGAAGAATGCGCTGCAAAAGGTTCCAATATGTATGATCTTGCAGACTATGCAGTCATTCAGATTAATGATACGCATCCGACAATGGTAATCCCGGAACTGATTCGTTTGTTAATGGAACGCGGTCTGACGATGGATGAGGCGATTGATGTCGTATCTAAGACTTGTGCATATACAAATCATACAATTCTCGCAGAAGCGTTGGAAAAATGGCCAATGCACTTTATGCAGCAGGCAGTGCCTCAGCTTGTGCCGATTATATACGAACTGAATAACAAGGTAAATAAAAAATATAACGATCCTTCTGTAGCAATTATTAATAATGATAATTGCGTATGTATGGCGCACATTGACATTCATTATGGCATCAGCGTCAATGGTGTGGCAGCGCTTCATACGGATATTTTAAAAGATACAGAGTTAAATAATTTCTACAAACTGTATCCGGAAAAATTTAACAATAAGACAAACGGCATTACCTTCCGCCGCTGGCTGCTGTACTGCAATCCGCAGCTGTCATCTTTTATCGAAGAACTGATCGGGCCTGCGTTTAAAAAGGATGCTATGGAACTGGAAAAACTGGCTGATTTTATAAACGACGATGCAGTATTGGACAAATTGCTTTCTATCAAAGAAGCGAGAAAAGTTGTTTTGCGCGATTTCTTAAAGCATACGCAAAATATTGATATTAACGTGGATTCTGTTTTTGATATTCAGGTAAAGCGTCTGCATGAATACAAACGCCAGCAGATGAATACCTTATATGTGATTCACAAATATTTCGAGATCAAAGCAGGTAAAAAACCGGTACGTCCGATTACTGTATTTTTCGGTGCAAAGGCAGCTCCGGCATATACGATCGCAAAAGACATTATCCACTTGATTTTGTGTTTGTCGCAGCTGATAAACAACGATCCGCAGGTAAGTCCGTATCTGAAAGTCGTAATGGTAGAAAACTATAACGTAACATTGGCAGAAAAATTAATCCCTGCCTGTGATATATCTGAACAGATTTCGCTTGCTTCCAAAGAAGCTTCCGGAACGAGCAATATGAAATTTATGCTGAACGGTGCAGTGACACTCGGTACAAAAGACGGTGCAAATGTAGAGATTGCAGATCTTGTAGGAGAGGAAAACATCTTTACGTTCGGTGAGTCCAGCCAGACAGTCATTGACCGTTATAAAAAGGCAGACTATGTATCCAGAGAATATTATGAAAACGATGAAGATATTAAAAAAGCAGTAGATTTTATTGTCAGCGACGAAATGAAAGCGGTAGGATGTTCGGAAAATCTGGAGCGTCTTTACAACGAGCTGCTGAATAAAGACTGGTTTATGACATTCCCGGATTTTAAAGATTATGTACAGACAAAGGATCAGGCGTTTGCAGCATATGAAGATCGTAAGGCATGGGCAAAGATGATGCTTGTTAATATCAGCAAGGCAGGATTTTTCTCCGCAGACCGTACGATTGAACAGTATAATGACGAGATTTGGAAATTGGAGAAATAAATAAGAAGAACCGTTATGTCAGACCCGGGCAGGCATGTAGTGCATGTCCGGGTTTTTTGAGGTCTGTTTTCTATGTGATAAAAGGGGATTGATGGAACAATTGAAAAGGATCAAAAATAATGTAATTCATATTTTTAAGTTTATTTATGAAATTGATAAGACAACTTTTTTTACCTTAGCAGCTGCGGTAGTTTTGTCAGGAATGGTTATACTGCCTTCTTTATATCTGCCCAAATTGATTATTGATGAATTTGTTTATGGAAAAAAGTATTTAAATGTCATTTATTATGCACTTATTTATGGATGTTTAACATTGATAATAAATGTCTTAAATCAGGTGATAACGTCAAAACTGGAGAAACAGACAAAAACATTGGAATACGAGGGTATTATCCGTCTTTTTCGAAAAATTGCGGATATTGATTATTTTATGCTTCAGGATTCTGAGACAATGGATAATTTTGCGAAAGATACAAAGTGTGTTATGGCGATGAATTTTTATTTATTAGTTACATCTCTCATTAAGTTTTTTTCAAGTATCTGGATTTTGATTGTTGTAATGGGGATGTTGATTATTCTTGATATTAAGATTTTATTAATTGTTGGTGTGGTCATTATGATAAATGCATATACAAATTCCAGACTGAATAAACTTCGTTATCAGGCAGATAATGAGTTATGGCCGTTAGACCGGCGTATGACATGGTTTATGCGTTTTGCCGGTGATTTAAAATATGCAAAAGATGTTCGATCCAATCATGCTCAGGAGTTTCTGTTTTCCAAATATAGAAATCTTTCGGTTCAATTCTATAGATTACAGAATAAAATTGTAGATTCAGAACGTAATGTTAAATTAATTCATATACTACTAACTTCTGTGCAGGAATTTTTGATCTATCTCATTCTTGGCTTTAATATTATCGTTGCTCAAATTTTTACTGTCGGAGATTTTTCCCTTGTATTTCATGCGATGGATGCTTTCAAGTCGGGATGTGGTGGTATTATTGACGGATTAATAGAAATCAGCAATCGTGGGGAATATTTCAAAAAATATCTTGACTTTATCAATATTCCAAGTACGTTTCGCGCTGGAAAGCAAAAAAGATGTGTATTATCAGAGAAAGATGAACTGGTAATCGAGTTCAAAAATGTTAGTTACCGATATCCTAATCAGGATAAAGATGCTTTACAAAATATAAATGTGCAGATAAGATCGGGGGAGAAAATATCAATTGTTGGAGAAAATGGAGCGGGTAAAACAACATTTATTAAACTGTTGCTTCGGTTATACGATCCTACAGAGGGAGCTATTTATCTCAATGGAATAGACATACGTGATATTGATTATGAAGATTATTGTCGGATTTTTTCTACGGTATTTCAGGATTTTAATTTATTTGCTTTAACATTGAGGGAAAATTTAATTTTGGGAGATGAACATATTACAGACGAAGAAATTGTAGAAGCAGCAAATAAAATAGGATTTATGCATTTTATTAATGATCTTCCAAAACAGTTAAATACATTATTGTATAGTGATTATGATAAAGAAGGAGTTGATCTTTCAGGGGGAGAAGAACAAAAAATAGCAATATTGCGTACGCTTTTACGCAAATGTAAAGTTACTATTATGGATGAACCTACGGCGGCTCTTGATCCTCAGGCGGAATATGATATTTATCAAATGATTGATGAGTCTGTGAGCAATCATCTGATGATTTATATTTCTCATCGTTTGGCCAGCTCAAGATTTTGTGACAAAATTTTATTGTTTGTAAACGGAGTAATTGCAGAACAGGGAACACATGAAGAGTTAATGTCCATAGATTCTATTTATAAGTCTTTATTTAAACTTCAAGCACAGTATTATTCTGATGAGGAAGATAATAATAAAGTGGGGAAAGCAGCACAGGACAGATGAATTTGAAAGGGCAGCATGCGTGCACTGGGGAGTGGCGAATAACCTGCGCTGGCTAATAAAGCGTCTCTCGTAAGTAAAGAAAGCTCTTATGACATGAAAATAAATAACAAGACAATTGAAGTCTGTGACGCAAAACGATGAGACATGATAAATGGCTGCGGTTGTTTTTATAGATCAGGTATGGTTAGAAACAGTAATGGAACCATGCCTTTTTGCGATTTATTTGGATGTATGATAGGCATAGCCCCATAAGCGTGAACTTAAGCGGAAATACATCAATTTACAAAAAGTGTTGCGTACTGGCTATGCGAACGCTGGATGGGAGGCGTTGGCCTGTCTGTTTGTGACTTTTCCAGAATGTAAGAAGTTCTAGGCATTCTGCATCCAGGCTATGGCATCGGACGGTCGCGCCACCTAATTCGCTTCTGGCGTTCTGCCAGCAGCTAAAGGC
>CAJUBQ010000091.1 GCA_910584595.1 uncultured Eubacterium sp. | reverse complement strand
GAATGCTTAGGGATTCTTACGTTCTGGAAACCGGAACAATGAGACAGGGCCGATTCCCTCATCCAGCGTCCGGGAAGCCCAAAAGCACCACTTTGTCTAAACTGTTGCTTTGTTACTTGTTCACTCCCGTGAATAGTAACGCTGTATCAAAACCTTGACAACTTTCTTAAAATAAATGCTTGCATCATAACCTACAGTATGTTAATATATTTATACCTACAAAATGTTAATAAGAGAGGAGGCAGTTATGCAGCAAATTTCTGAATCGGAGTTTATTCTGATGAAAATTATCTGGAAAAATGGAGGCAGCGCATTATTCTCCAAGATTATGGAGGAATTAGAACAGGAGGAAAACGAATGGAAAAATAACACCGTACTTACATTACTCTCCCGCCTGATTGGGAAAAACTTTTTAAAGGTTCATAAAATAGGCAGACGAAATGAATATATTGCCGTGATAACTGAGACAGAATACCAGACAGTACAGACACATGGGTTTATTGACAAAGTATATGCAGGCAATGTGAAGAATCTTGTAAACAATCTGTTATGCCAGGATATTCTGACAGAACAGGAATGGAAGGAAATAGAAAGGTTTTGGAAAAATAAAAATGAATGAATGGATCAAACAGCTGTTTTCACTCACAATATCCGGCGCCTTGCTGCTTTTCGTTCTTTTATTGCTGAAAAAGCTGTATAAAAACCGTTTCAGCAAATGCTGGCAGTATTATATCTGGTTAGCAGTCACGCTCCGGTTTCTGATTCCCTTTGCGCCGGATATCAGGATTGCCAGGACGCTGCTGCAGACCGTCGGACAGCCTGAGCAAAGCGTCATGACTGACATATTTTCAACCGGTTTCAAATCTGCCGCACAGGACACCTATAGATCCGGCACACAACCGGATGCTTCTGAATTACTGACAGACAAAGATTTGCCGGACAATGCCGCACAAGCTTACAAAACGGACGCTGCAGATGAACTTGTTTCGGTGGATTTTGAAAAGGCGTCTGTGCCGCTGTTTTTTATCTGGCTGATACCGGCATTGGTAATTTTGTTGCGCAAGGTTTTGGCTTATCGAAAGTTTATGCGTTACATACGAACGAAAGGCGCGGAGGTTTCTGATCTTAAAATATTAAATATTCTTGCTGCGTGTGAAGAAAAATGCGGTATCCGAACACCTGTGGAATTATATTACAGACCGTTGTTCCCAACGCCTGTTATGACCGGATTTTTGCATCCTTGCATGGTAATACCGGATACGAATCTTACGGACGCAGAGCTGGCTTTTATTTTTACACATGAGCTGGTACATTTGAAACGGCTGGACATGTTTTATAAGTGGCTCGTTCAAATCGTCGTCTGTGTGCATTGGTTCAACCCGTTTGTATACGTGCTGCAAAAAGAAGTGAATCTTGCCTGTGAGCTTGCCTGTGATGAGGCAGTCGTTCGCTGTTTGAATATGGAGGAAAAGAAAGCTTACGGGGACACTTTGCTTTTGTGTTCCAAAACAGCTGCAGCATTCAAACATCCCGTTACATCTCTTACGCTTACAGAAGGGGCAGAGCAGTTAAAAGAAAGGCTTGGTGAAATTATGAACGATAAAAAAAGAACAAAGAAAACGAAAATACTGACAGCAGCGCTTACCGTTTGTATCTTTACGGGCTCTGCAGCTGTCGGCGCATCTATCGCACCGGCGTATGCCGCAAAGCCGCAAAGTTTCGCAAATGTATCGGCGCTTGCACAGCTGCAGGCGGATCTGATGAAAGGTATGCTGACAAATGGACAGACCAATAAGGAACCTACGGTTACCTCGGACAGTAAATTTTCTAAGTATCAAGAACTCCTGGCGTTTCGGACAGATTCCTACCGAAACCTGACAGTTGCGCAATTTCGGGAAAAAGTTACGCTTGCGCTGGATACGCCCAAAGGGATCCGTCTTTTAGACGAAATGTTAAAAGATGAAGAAGTCCATCGCCATCTTTTTGATAACGAAGATGCATTTTTTCTTAAAAATACGCTGTATCTCGCAAACGGTTCGTGGAGAAAAAACAATTTATCTGCTGTTGGCGCAGAGCGTCCGCTGAAAAACGGACAGACGGCAAGTCTGGATTTCAGAGCGCAAATCAGACTGCTTCATGCGGATATCAAAGTTTCCGAATACGAAGCTGCTTACCGCGGGCTGGCCGATGCAGCAATGGAATTTTTAACATCAAAAACAGATGCCGAGCTTTCGGATACATCTGTGGAAGCTACGAAACGGATCACGAAAGAGGCTCTGATGGCCATGCAAAAATATGCGAAAAGCATTTGTAAAAAAGGAAATATAAATTTAACCGTCAATTGGTGCAGCTACTTTCCGGAAGGCGATATTTTGGATATTCCAAACAAAGTAACTCCGGGCGGCACGACGAAACGAGACCAGCTTCCGGAAAAAATAAAAAAAATATTAACCATAAAAGTGAAAGGTTACAAAAACGATACGCTTTCAGATTTTTTGGACTATACCGCGCAACGATACGAAGCAGACAATTCCTTATGGAAGGCAAGCCAGGGGTATTGGACGTTGCTCGATGAAAAAACAATCCGGAACCTTTCCAGAGAAGATTATGAGTTTCTTACCGTAACGCTGCCCTGTACAGCCAGCGAATCCACATATCCGGGCGATCGTGCGAGCAGATTCCCGGCGGGATTTGGCAGCAGTTTTGATCTTGCGTATCCCAAAAGGGGCACAAAGATACATTTTGAATGGTATGTAAATTATGAAATAAAAAATCCGGAACTGACGGTTGGTCAAAGAGACCAGCTGATTTTAAACGTAACATACGGCATGGACGATTTTTTGCAAAATACACCGAAGACGGCAGATATCGGATCGGAGGAGTATCTAAAAGAAATGAGCAGCTGCCTGAAGCGGCTGGCAAAAGAAAACAGCAAAGCAGGTCTGGAAATGACGGTGTTTCAGTGTCAGGGCGGTTGAAAGTAACCTATAAGCACATGATTTATTCTTATAGAACGTAGAATTGTTGACAAACGTTGCAAAATGGCATACATTATAATTAGCTTAATTTTAAGTAAATATATTAATCAGCATGAAAATACAACTATAAGGATGGAAAAATTATGTCCAAAGCAGTAAAATTAGCAGACATTGCACAGCAGCTTAGTGTCAGTACGGTTACGGTATCCAAGGCATTGTCCGGACAAAGGGGCGTCAGTGACGAGATGCGTTCCAAAATTAAGCAGCTGGCAGAAGAAATGGGATATGTAAAGTCCACACAGGATAAAGCAAAGGAACGCAAAAGCTATACGATTGGTGTAGCGGTTGCAGAACGATATCTCGGTGCGGCAGCTTCTTTTTATCTGCGCCTGTATCAGGAATTATCACAAAGAGCAATGCGCAAAAATTGTTTTGCCATGTTGGAAGTCGTCAGTTATGAAGAAGAACAGTGGATGCGTATGCCAAAGATGGTAACTGAGGAAAAAGTGGATGCAGTCGTTATTATGGGGACATTTACGATTGAATATGCACGTTTTCTGCGCAGTCAGATCCATCTGCCGCACATTCTTTTAGATACGCTTGCATATGAAGAAGAATCGGATTCGGTTGTTACGAGCAATATGATGGGCGCTTATCGGATGACCAACTATTTGTTTAAACTGGGACATTCTAAAATTGGATTTGTAGGGACAAGACTTGCGACGACAAGTATTGACGACCGGTATTTTGGTTATTTAAAATCTTTGATGCAGCATGGGGCCGCATTAAGAGAAGGCTGGATGATTGAAGACCGTGACCGGGCGACAGGTTTCAGTGATTATAACAGACATTATAAGCTTCCGTCAAAAGAAGAAATGCCAACGGCTTTCTTCTGCAACAATGATGTGGCGGCAATGGTTATGATCCGCAAATTGACAGAGAGCGGTTATGATGTGCCGGAGGATGTCTCCATAGTAGGGTTTGACAATTTTATCAATGAACCGTTTCCCAAAATAGGAATTACAACTTATGCGATCAATATTAAGGAAATGGCGAGGAGATCGATTCATATTTTGCTGCATAAGCTGGAAAATCCGGATTATCATACAGGCGTTTATATGATTGACGGTGAGTTTATCGAGCGGGAGAGTGCGAAAAAGATCGGCCCGCCTGTGCCTTTTATCTAAATCCAAAGGAGGGGATTCATGCAGAAGGTAAGATTGGCTGACATTGCGCAAAAATTGGGAGTCAGTACGGTAACGGTGCACAATGCGCTCAGCGGCAGGAAAGGCGTCAGCGATCAGATGCGCGCAAAAATTCTAAAAACTGCAAAAGAGATGGGATACGAATCCGCACCTGCATCGAAAAAGAAGAAAGAAACAGAAAAAATGTGGAATATCGGCGTGCTTATAGCGGAAAACTATCTGGCGCAGCATGCGACTTATTATTGGAAAATGTATCAGGAATTTGCACTTGCAGCTGTTGAGAAGCAATGTTATACGACAATAGAAGCGCTGAAAAAAGAAGCGGAAGTAAACACACTGGAAATACCGGGTGCGTTTCGGGGAAAAAATATAGATGCACTGGCAGTGATTGGAGAGATTGATACAAGATATCTTCAAAAACTCAGGCAGGAGATGCAGATGCCGCTTGTTTTTTTAGATTTTTATAATGTTGAGATAGCAAATGATGCAGTTGTTGCAGACAATTTTCATGCCATGTATCAGATGACAGAGCTTTTGTTTGCACAAGGGCTGGAGGATTTGGCATTTGTCGGGTCGATTGATGCTACCAGCAGTATTATGGACCGTTTTTGCGGATTTATGAAGGCAATGATTACACATCATAAAACGATTGCGGACGAATGGATGATTCGGGACAGAGACGAGATGGGAAATATCGGGTTTGAGCTGCCGGAGTATATGCCGCAGGCATTTGTGTGTAATTGCGATCTGGTTGCCGGAATGCTGATTGCAAAACTGGAAGCGGCCGGATATCGGGTGCCGGAAGATATCTCTGTCGTAGGATTTGATAATTTTACATATCCGGGTTATACGAAGACAAAAATCACGACCTATGAAGTAGATATGAAGGCAATGACAAAGACAGCGTTAGATAAGATTTTAAAACAGCTGCGGTCACCCGGCAGAAGCCGTTCTATGGATGTTATCTCCGGACACATCCGCTGGAAAAACAGTGTAAAGATGAAATAAAAGCAGAAAGAGTTAAAACATTGGTTGAAATTTAAGTTAAATTAATCAAGATAAAAAGATTAATTTGAAAATTAAGTTAAAAACCAATGTTTTTTTATGCGTTTTTTACAAAAAGTTTATATTAAAATAATATAAATATACGAAAATGTGCGACAGGTGAAAAAAAGATTGAAATATCAGTTAAATGTGGTAAAATTAAATTAGCTTAAAAAACAGGCTAAATAGCAGAAAACAAGGAGGAAAAACAATGAAAAAGAAAGTGCTTAGTCTAGGGTTAGCAGCAACCATGGTACTGTCTCTGACAGCGTGCGGAAACGGCGGTGATAAGAATGCAAATGCAAATGCGGATGCAGACAAGACAGGCGGGGATGAGGCAAAAGAAGTGCCGACGATTGACAAGATTAACGGAGCGGATTATAAGGATTTGAAAGCAGACATTAAGATTCTTACAAACCGTACGGATATCGTAAATACGGTATACAAAGATTATGCAGAGCAGTTTATGAAAGAATATCCAAATATTAAAGTTACATATGAAGGCATTACAGACTATGCAGAATCTGTAACACTTCGTTTGACCAACGGCGACTGGGGTGATATCTGCTTTATGCCGGATACGGTAGAAAAGAGTGAAATGTCCAATTACTTCGTACCACTTGGTGATTATGCAACATTAAACGAGCTTTATAACTTTGTCACAGAAAAAACATATGACAATACCGTATATGCAATGCCAAACGGCGGTACGGCAGGCGGTATCGCTTATAACAAGAGAATCTGGAAAGAGGCAGGCGCATTGAAAGAAGATGCGGACGGCAATACGATTCTTCCAAAGACACCAGATGAGTTTTTAGATGCATTAAAGCTGATTGGTGAGAAGACAGATGCAATTCCGCTGTATACAAACTTTGCAGCAGGATGGACCATGGGTGCATGGAACGATTATGTAGGTATCGCATCGAATGCTGATCCGGATTATAAAAATAACAAGCTGCTTCACCAGAAAGATCCATTTACAAAGAATGATGAAATGAGCGGCCCTTACGCAGTATTCTATACACTGTATGAAGCAGTTGCAAACAAACTGGTGGAAGAAGATCCGCTTTCCAGCGATTGGGAATCTTCCAAAGGAAAGATCAACAGCGGTGAAATTGCAACGATGGTACTTGGTTCCTGGTGTGTGCAGCAGTTTAAAGATGCAGGTGATAACCCGGATGATATCGGATATATGCCGTTCCCGATTACCGTTGATGGAAAACAGGCAGCTTCATCCGGTGGAAACTATGCATATGCAATTAACAAACAGGCTTCCACAGACAACCAGATTGCATCTATGCTGTATGTAAAATGGCTCGTTGAAGAATCTCCTATTTTTGCAGATGAAGGCTCGATCCCGGCAAAGAAAGGCGAACCGCTTCCAGATGCTTTAGCAGAGTTTTCAGGCGTAGAGCTTCTTTCTGACAATGCACCGGCGGAAGGTGAAGACGGTCTTTATGACAAGATTCGTAACAAAGCAGAAGTATTAAGCGGCGACTATCCGCCAAGTGAAGTGCTCGAAGCTGCTCTTTACGGCAATAAATCTTTGGATGATCTGATGGGCGAATGGAATCAGAAATGGTCAGACGCACAGTCATCAGAAGGCGTAGAGGTAACAGAGTAGTCGGATGGTAGCAGATCAGCTTATCTGAGCTGTTATGACGGATGCATTCTTACAGGGCAGTTGATTTTCAGATCGTGTAAACAACGTTGTTTTCAAGATGGTTAAGCAGCTGCCTTGTAGGATATAAGAAAGGAGAACTCGGATTATGATGAGTGGAAAAATGCAGAAAAGGCTCGTAGTAATCACGTTTATGTTTGTGCCGCTGCTGCTTTTAATGGTATTTACTTATATCCCGTTTGCTGAGATGATCGGTTTCAGTTTTTATGATATGAAATATATCGGGGAAAAAACGTTTGTAGGACTTGACAATTATAAAGAAGTGTTCCAGCGTACGGAAATTTTTAAATCACTGCTTGTCAGCCTGTATTATATGGGCGGCGGCGTTGTACAGCTGGCATTGGCTTTGTTCTTTGCTACCATGATGGTATTTAAGGTAAAAGGAGAATCCTTCTTTAAGGCAACATTATTCTTTCCATATCTGATCTGCGGTATTGCGATTGGTTTCATTTTTAAGTTTTTCTATGCCAGAGGATTTGTTCTGGACTCTATTTTACAAATGTTCGGTATGAATCTGGATAATATTCCGTTATGGCTTCAGGATCAGAAGATTAATAATATCTCCCTTGCGGCGACTTCCGTATGGCGTTATACGGGGCAAAACGTAGTATTGTTTTTGGGCGCAATGATGTCCGTAGACAGGGAGCTTTACGAAGCAGCATCTTTGGATGGGGCAAACAGATGGCATCAGTTTAAATATATTATTCTGCCAAGTATTAAATCCATTATCGTATTAAATATTATCCTTTGTGTCAGCGGATGTTTAAGTGCATTTGAGCCTCCTTACGTTATTACAAATGGTATGGCAGGCACCGGTACTTATTTCGTTATTATGAACCGTCTTGCACATGAGAACCAGAGGGTTGGCCTTGCATGTGCGATGGCAATTGTTCTGTTGGTTATCATTATTTTGTTTACAATCGGACAGAAATTGTTCTTTAAATATGCGTTTAATGATGGGACGGAGGATGAATCGAAAGCAGCTGTGAAACGTAAAAAACTGGCAGCGAAGGGAGGAAAAGCCTAATGAAAATGAAAAGAAGCATTGGCGGGATGATTTTTGACGTATTTAAATACGTTTCTTTGATTCTTGCTTCAATCATTGCACTGGTTCCGGTTTGTGTCTGTATTTTAACGGCATTTAAGACAAATGAAGAATGGGAAACGACTTCAGTACTGGATCTTCCGGCTTCCTTTGGCTATTTTGATAACTTTACGATTGCCTTTCAGCAGGCAAATATGCTGCGGTGTTTTGCAAATACGGCAATGGTATTGTTAGTAGTGCTGACGGTTTCCGTATTTACAGGCTCTATGCTGGCATATGCGCTGAATCGTTTTAAGTTTCCGGGCAGAGGGCTTGTAGAAAGCTTATTCCTTTTTGCATCACTGCTTCCTGGTATTGCGATGCAGGTTACGATTTATCAGATTATGTATAACCTGGGGCTTATCAATCATCTGTATGGATACATGATCGTGCTGATGGGTACTGACATTATTTCGATTTATATTTTCCTGCAGTTTTTTGAAAATCTGCCGGTATCGCTTGATGAATCGGCGATTATTGACGGATGTACATATTTTGGCGTGTTTTTCAGAATATTATTCCCGCTGTTAAAGCCGGCGATTATGACATCTCTCGTATTAAAAGGCGTAAGTGTATATAACGAATATTACGCATCCAACCTGTATTTGCAGCAGCCGGAATTAAAGACGATTTCAACAGCGTTGTATACATTTACAGGTCCTTATGGAAATCAATACAATTATATTTGTGCAGGCGTGCTCATAACAATTATTCCAATTTTGGTATTTTTCCTTGTATTTCAGAAACAGGTATACAGTGGTATGGCATCCGGTGCAGTTAAGGGTTAATCAGGATATTAGTGAATAGAATGAATCATAGTTTGAATGAAACTTAGAAAGGCGGCACAAAATAGCTGCGGTTTGTGCGTGTTTCGATCACATGCCACAACCGCCTTGCCTTGTGCCGAATGGTGAGATGATATGAGCGAAGTAAAAATCATAGGTTCTGCGGTTCCGAATGTACCATGGCAGGAAAAACCGGAAGTATTAAGCGGTGCACCGGTATGGCGTTATAAAGAAAATCCAATTATCGGAAGAAATCCGGTGAAAGAAGTAGCGCGTATTTTTAACAGCGCCGTAATGCCATATGAAGATGCATTTATCGGTGTATTTCGTGCAGAACAGACAAATGGTATCCCATTTATCTATCTTGGCAGAAGCAAAGATGCAATACACTGGGAGTTTGAAGAGGAAAAAATACAGTTTGTGGATGAAGACGGCAAGCCTTTTATGCCGGTGTATGCATATGATCCAAGACTTGTAAAAGTAGAAGATGTTTATTATATCATCTGGTGCCAGGATTTTTATGGCGCATCGATCGGTATGGCAAAGACGACGGATTTTAAGACGTTTGTAAGAATTGAAAATCCGTTCCTGCCGTTTAACCGCAATGCCGTACTGTTTCCGCGGAAAGTAAATGGTAATTTCTTAATGCTTTCCCGTCCAAGCGACAGCGGCCATACTCCATTCGGTGATATTTTTATCTCGGAAAGCCCGGATATGGTTTATTGGGGAAAACACCGTCATGTAATGGGCAAAAGCAGTGAATGGTGGGAATCTGTAAAGATCGGCGGCGGTGCGGCTCCAATCGAAACGACTGAAGGCTGGCTGTTGTTCTATCATGGGGTAACCGGAACCTGTAACGGATATGTATACAGCATCGGCGGCGCGATTTTGGACATCGACAATCCATCTATTGTAAAATACCGCTGTGAAAACTTCTTGCTGACACCGGAAGAATGGTATGAAGAACGTGGATTTGTTGGAAATGTTACATTCCCTTGCGCAACGATTCATGATGCTGCAACCGGCAAAATAGCAATTTATTATGGCGCGGCGGATACTTACGTAGGACTTGCGTTTACAACAGTGGAAGAAATTGTTTCTTATATTAAAGACCACAGTGTAACAAGAGAATCTGATACAGAGATTGGAAAGAGATAGAAAAACGTTATTGTAAAGGATCATAAAACATAGAAAAAGGCAAAAATAATGAGAACATTTGTAAATGAAATCAGGACACATCTTGAACAAAAGCTGATCCCATTTTGGGAAGCATTAAAAGATGAAACATACGGCGGTTATTATGGTTACATGGGCTATGATTTAAACATTGATAAGACGTATGAAAAAGGATGTATTCTAAACAGCAGGATTTTGTGGTTTTTCTCAAATGCTTATCTGCTGCTTGGCCATGCGGATCTGAAAGAAGCAGCAGATCACGCGTACCTGTTTTTAAAACAGCATTGTATTGACACACAGTATGGCGGCGTGTACTGGTCGCTGACCTATGATGGAAAGACGAAAGATACGACAAAGCATACATACAATCAGGCGTTTACCATCTATGCGCTTTCTTCTTATTATGATGCAGTAAAAAACGAAGAAGCGCTTACACTCGCATTTCAGATTCGGGATATTATCGAAGAAAAATGTACGGATGCAGACGGATATTATCTGGAGGCATTCAGCCGTACGTTTCAGCCGGAAGATAATGAAAAGCTGTCTGAAAACGGAGTTATGGCAGAAAAGACGATGAACACGCTGCTGCATGTATTTGAAGCATATACAGAACTGTACCGTGTCAGCCGGGATGAAAAGACCGCGGACAGACTGCGGTTTATGCTGGACACGATCGCAGAAAAAATATATAATCCGGCAGTCGGCAGACAGGAAGTTTTTTTTGACAAAGACTGGAAGCCGCTGATAGACCTGTATTCGTATGGTCATGATATTGAAGCGGCCTGGCTGACAGACCGTGGGCTTGCGGTATTAAATGACGCTGCATATAAAGAAAAAATAGCTCCGATTACCGAAACAATTACGAACAATATTTTTGAACGTGCATTTACAGACCATTCCCTGTTAAATGAAGCAGAAAACGGGGTCGCAGATACAACGAGGGTCTGGTGGGTTCAGGCAGAAACGATCGTAGGATTTGTCAATGCATGGCAGAAGCATCCACAGGATGAAAAGTGGCTGGATGCAGCTGAGGAAGTCTGGGAGTATATCAAAGCAAGACTGATAGATAAACGGGAAGGTTCTGAGTGGTTCTGGTCTGTACAGGCGGACGGGACGCCAAATGAAAAGCCGATTGTGGAGCCGTGGAAATGTCCTTATCACAATGGACGGATGTGTATCGAGGTCATTCGGCGGATGGAGCAGACGCCTGCATAAAAATAGGCGCTAACAAAATCAGGAAAGGATGAGGGGGAAGAAACGTGATCCATAAAAAATATTTTGAACAATTGGAAAAACAGGAAGCGCTGCTTGCCAGAAAAAATCAAAAAAGTGATTTTTACAACGGCATTTATGACAGATATGAGTATCCGGTTTTGACAAGAGACCATGCGCCGCTCCATTGGCGTTATGATTTGAACGCAGAAACCAATCCTTATTTTATGGAACGGCTTGGAATCAACGCAGTGATGAATTCCGGAGCGATTGAGATGAATGGAAAATTTTATCTTGTCGTCAGAGTGGAAGGAAATGACAGAAAGTCTTTTTTTGCAGTTGCAGAAAGTGACAATGGAACCGATGGTTTCCGGTTTTGGGATTATCCGGTCACACTTCCGGATACATGTCCGGAGGAGACAAATGTATATGATATGCGTCTGACAAAGCACGAAGACGGATATATTTACGGAGTCTTTTGTTCCGAGAGCAAAGATACGGACAATGCAGACTTATCTGCAGCAGTAGCGAAAGCAGGAATTGTAAGAACAAAAGATTTAAAGACATGGGAGAGACTTGACAATTTAAAAACGCTTCGTTCTCCGCAGCAGCGAAATGTTGCGCTCCATCCGGAATTTGTGGATGGGAAGTATGCATTTTACACACGGCCAATGGATGGATTTATTGAAACCGGAAGCGGCGGCGGGATCGGCTTTGGACTTTGTGAAGATATTGAACATGCGGTGATTGACGAGGAAAAAATTATCAGCCGCAGAATCTACCATACGCTTACAGAGTCCAAAAACGGAGCAGGAGCCGTTCCAATCAAAGGAAAAAAATGCTGGATTCATATTGCGCATGGAGTTCGTAATACAGCGGCAGGGCTTCGGTATGTGCTTTATGTATTTGGAACAGATTTAGATGAGCCTTCCAAAGTAATTGCAGAACCGTCCGGTGTATTTTTAGTTCCATTTGGCAAGGAGAGAGTTGGAGATGTGTCGAACGTTGTATTTACAAACGGTGCAATAGCAAGAGAAAACGGAGATGTTTATATTTATTATGCATCCTGTGATACGCGGATGCATGTAGCAGTTACAACGATTGATAAGCTGGAAGATTATCTGTTTCAGACGCCAAAAGATCCGCTGCGGTCGCCGGATTGTGTGAAACAGCGGTGTGAGCTGATCCGTAAAAATCTGGAATTGCTGCAAAATGAGAAATGATGTAACAACCAGGATGTAACAGAAAGGTGGAGCGTATGATAAAAAACTGGGCAGAAGATATCAAAACAAAAACAAAGCATATGAATCGGGATGCTAAGGCAGAGTATATTATGAACTACTACTGGTATCATATTCTGCTCGGTGTTCTTACGCTGGGACTTTTGATTCTTGGTATTTATCATGTAACCTGGGGGAAAAGAAAAACAGAATTTTCCCTGGTAATTGTCAATCAGGATATTAATTACCAAAGAGATCAGACCTTACAAGATGGTTTTGCACAATACAGCCATCTTCCGGCAGAGCAGATACAGGCTGATTCTGATTATATGATTTCATACGGGGATGTACAGTTAAAAGGGATCAATGAAAGTTCTTATGAAAAATTTTTCTTTGGCTGGTCGGCAGGAGCAATGGATGCAGTTATTATGCCAAAAAGCTTTTACGACTATTGCATCGAGCAGAATGGAAGATTTCTGCCGCTTACAGAATTGCATGAAGATAACCAGACGGATGTTCTGCCTTATCGGGAAGAGCATCAGGAGGAAATCTATTTGCAGGAGGACGGAGTCAGCATGGGGGTCTGGCTGGATCAGACAGACATGAGCGAATATTTTATGTCAAATGAGCAAGATCCATATGTGCTTGTATTTCCGACAACAATGAAACATCACAAGGCTGCTGGCAAATTTTTAAATTATGCTCTTTTTGGAGGACAATAAGATGAAGAATGGTTTTGATATAGATAATCCGTTTTTTGCATTTATGGGTACTTTGGCAGATATCGTTGTCATTAATATTTTATTTCTGATCTGTTCCGTACCGGTGATTACAATGGGAGCGTCGATGTCGGCAATGTATGATACGATGCGTAAAATGCGGGAAGGAAAGCTGACATCAGCATTTCAGTATTTTTTTCAGGCGTTTCGTCGTTCGCTTAAAAAAAGTATTCCTGCCTGGATGTTACAGTTATTAACAGGTGTGATTTTATTTTTTGATCTGAATTTTGTCAGCATGATGCCTAAGACGGCAGCCTGGAACATGATCGGCATGGCTACCGGAGGTATGCTGCTTCTTTGGATGATGGTAACCTGTTATTTCCTGCCGGCCGGAATCTATGATGGAAATAAAATGAAAACGGCATTGACACAGAGCATGTATCTGGCAGTAAGAAACCTCCCTTATACAGTTGCGATGGCTGTGCTGAACAGCATTCCATTTGTATGTATCATACTTGGAACCTATTATATCGGAGTTGTTACGCCAATATATATAGCAGCCGGATTTGGGATTACAGCATATATCAATACCATGCTGCTGGAAAGATGCAAAGATTTAGTAATTGCGCAGAGTGAATGAGACCGCAGCATACATGGAATTTTTAACAACGTGACAGGATTGGCAGATTGTAAAAATGACTGTTTCATAGTGCAGGTGCATCAAATCAGGAATTTTTGGTATTTTTTCCCTATTTTAACTTCCCTTGTTACCAATAGATACAGTTTCGTTTTTTCATACCGGCAATAACTGATTTTGATGCATATAAAAGCTTTCGTGATGAGAGCCTGCTGTTTTTGCCAGCAAATTTCTTTTTCATATGCAAATTTGTATACAATACCCTTCCTTTTTAAGCTGACAGTGACAGCAGGCTTTTATCTGCAAACAAAATAGTATGGAACAGTCATTTTTGCAATCTGACAATATGTATTTTCAATGCTTTTAGTATAGGATGTTGTGTATTGGCCTCTCGGACGCCGGGTGAGGGGCACTGTGCTGTCTGCTTGTTCCTGTTCCGGAATGCAAGAAGCCCTAAGCATTCTGCATATACGTTATGGCAACCGGACAGTCGCAGCGCCTAGTTCGCCCTGGCTAAACGCCAGCAGCTAAAGGCGCCGCTTGGCTTCGCCCCTGGTTTTTTAGCAGAATACTAAGGGCTTCTAACATTCTTCCAACGTCGCAAGCAGACAGCACAGCGCCCCTCACCCGGCTATTTATCAAAAGCTTTATAGATAAAATAGCATATTTTTACGTTCAAAATGTTTCCTGTAATGCTTTCCAAATCCCCTCTACCAGCATCCGGGAAACCAAAACGACATTCTATCTAATATTGTTGTGAATAATTATTATCGAACGTAGTTTGCATGTGGAATACAGCATATTTATGTGAGTTGATGGAGGAAGAGAAATGTTCGTTTCACCTGATTGTGAAAAATTGCAGTACAGCGGCAGAATTGACCATACCAAAAAAGATGCTCCTGTATTTGTTTATCCTTGCAGTTATGTAAAAATCCGTTTTACGGGAAGCCGTCTGGCAGTTTTATTGGAGAATCATCGTGTGTATTGGGATAACTATATGGGATATCTTTTGGATGGAAAACAAGAAAAATTTAAGCTGGCGGAAAGTGGAAAGCATACGTATTTGATAGATGTGCCAAAGACAGCAGATGCAGACAGTAAGGTACATGAGTGTATGCTGTTTAAGCGTATGGATGCCTGTCATCATGTGACTTTTTATGGGTTTGAGCTGGAAGATGGCAGTAACGTATTGGATCTGCAAAAACTGCCTGTGCGCAAAATGGAGTTTTATGGAGATAGTGTTTCTGCAGGAGAAGTATCAGAAGCGTGTGCATATGTGGGGAAGGAAGATCCGATACATCAGGGGGAATTTTCTAACAGCTGGTATTCCTATGCATGGATGACGGCCAGAAAACTGGGAGCAGACATTCATGATATTGCACAGGGAGGCATTGCTTTGATGCAGCAGACAGGATGGTTCTGTGAACCGGATGCATTGGGGATGGAGAATATTTATGATAAAGTGGAATATCATCCGCAGCTGGGAAACAGTATGTTGTGGGATTTTTCTGCTTATACGCCGCATGTCGTTGTCATTGCCATCGGGCAGAATGACAGTCATCCGCGGGATTATATGGCAGATGATCCAAAGGGGGATAAGGCGCAGATCTGGAAAGAACATTATGCAACGTTTGTCAGAAGCATACGTGTGAAATACCCGGCCGCTGTGATAATACTGACGACGACTATTTTACAACATCACGTGCATTGGGATGAGGCGATAGAGGAAGTATGGGCCCGTTTACAGGATGCCAGGATCTATCATTTTTTATATAGCTGTAATGGGTGCGGAACGCCAGGGCACATCCGTATCCCGGAAGCAGAACAGATGGCCGAGGAGTTAAGCACATTTATAGAAGGACTTGGAGCAGATATATGGAAGGAAAAATAGATTATGAAGCGGGCATTTCCAATATAGGAAATGTTTCTGATATCAAGCAGCTGATGTATCGCGCAGCGTGCGGAGAGCCTGTAACAATTGCGTTTTTGGGCGGTTCGATCACGCAGGGGAGTCTTGCTTCCAGACCGGAAAACTGCTATGCGGCAAGAGTTATTGCATGGTGGAAGCAGACGTTTCCCAAGGCGGATATTACGTATTTAAATGCAGGAATCGGTGGAACTACTTCACAATTTGGCTGTGCAAGAGTACAGCATGATGTATTGGAACAGGAACCGGATCTTGTTATTGTGGAGTTTAGTGTAAACGATGAAAGCACGTCGTTCTATCTGGAAACATACGAAGGGCTGATACGAAAGATATTGTCTTATCAAAAACAGCCGGCAGTGATGGCTGTGCATAACGTCCGTTATGATAATGGGGCAAACGCGCAGATACAGCATGGGAAGATTGCGCGTCATTACCAGATACCGGCCGTTAGTATGCAAAGTTCTATTTATCCGCAGGTTGTAAACGGCAGTATTTCCGGCCCGGATATTACTCCCGATGATTTGCATCCGAATGATTATGGGCACAAGCTTGTTGCTGATGTAATTATTTATGATATGAAAAAAATACTTGCAGATGATGAGACAGATGCTGGCATTTCATCAAATAAACATCGATTAGAATCAGACAGACAGAGAACAAAAAAGAAGGCGCTCCCGGCTCCGCTCACATGCAATAAATATGAAGCAGCAGTACGTTATCAGGCTATGCAGCCGGCAGCGAGTGATTCAGACATGATACGGCAAATATCAGTGAAAGGGTTTCTGAAAGATGAAACGTCTCAAAGCGGCCTTACAGATGTATTTAAACATGGATGGGTTGCGAGGGAGCCGGGAGCTGCAATTGTATTTGAAATCGAAGCTTCGGAAATCGCAGTTCAGTATCGGAAATCAGTGAAGAAACCAGCTTTGTCAGCGCGGGTGGTTCTAGACGGCAGACAATCCGAATCAGTTTTGCTTGATGGGAATTTTGAGCAGGACTGGGGAGACTGCCTGTATATAGATACGCTGTTATATCATGGAGACTGCAAAAAGCATACGATAGAGATCACGACGATCCAAACGGATCAGGAAGCAGTAATCCCGTTTTACCTTGCTTCTGTGATTGCTTCGAAATAAGAATATGTGCAGTTATAAAGGATAAAAAGAGAAAGAAATAGAATTAGAGAAAGAAATAGAATTAGAGATAGAAATAAAATTAGAAATAAAGATAAAGATAGTGATAAAGATAGAAATAAAATCAGAATTAAGATAAAGATAGAAATAGAGAAAGAAGGCAGAACAAATGAAACAGACACAACAGCCAATTTTATTTTTGCAGCCGCAGTTAAAAGAAAACATCTGGGGCGGAGCCAGGCTGCAAACAGATTATGGTTATGATATTCCAAGCAGCCATACCGGAGAATGCTGGGGCATATCCGCACACCCAAACGGAGATGATACAATAAAGGAAGGTATTTACGCAGGAAAAAAATTATCCGAGCTGTGGCAGGAGCATCGCAGTCTGTTTGGAAATCTGCAGGGGGAACAGTTTCCGCTGCTTGTTAAGATAATCGATGCCAAAGAGGATCTGAGCATTCAGGTGCATCCGGATGATACTTATGCGGCAGCAAACGAAAATGGTTCTCTTGGAAAGACCGAGTGCTGGTATATTCTGGATTGTCCTAAAGAAGCGCAGTTGGTTGTCGGGCATAATGCCGGTACCAGACAAGAGCTGGAAGATATGATTCTGCAAGGACGCTGGGATGCGCTGATCCGCAAGATTCCGATTCAAAAAGGAGATTTTATTCAAATTGACCCGGGTACGGTACATGCGATCACATCCGGCTGCCTGATCTTAGAGACACAGCAAAGCAGCGATGTTACTTACCGCGTATATGATTACGATCGCCTGACAGACGGAAAGCCGCGGCAGCTGCATATTACGCAGAGCATAGACGTGATTACGGTTCCGGCCAAAAGCGTTGGCGACAGCGTAAAAAATCTGTCAAATCTTACGGAAAATGAATGGCATGAGGTGATTGCATGTCCGTATTACAGAGTATTTAAGCTGAATCTGAACGGAAGCTATTCTTTGGAACAGAAATATCCGTTTTTAAACGTAAGTGTTTTGGAAGGAAGCGGCCAAGTCGACGGACATCCTCTGAATAAAGGAGATCATTTGATTCTTCCGGCAGGATATGGTATAGCCAGACTGCAGGGTGAGATGGAATGGATCGCATCTACGGTTATGCAATAAATGAATATTTGTATCAACGCCCTGTACGGATCGTGCAGGGCGTTACTTTTCACGGGGTGGGGCAAGTAATAAAGCAACAGTTTAGACAAAGTGTT
>CAJUBQ010000090.1 GCA_910584595.1 uncultured Eubacterium sp. | reverse complement strand
CTTCTTGCATTCTGGAGCGGACACAGCAGACGGGGCAGATTTTCTCTCACAGCGTTCGCATAGCCAGTACGCAACACTTTTTGTTTGCCCTTTGATTAAGCAAAACGCCAAAACACTTTATACATGCTCCACTTTCGTAATCTTACGCGCCTTACTGCAATAGTATCTGTAATTACCGACTGTTACCCATTGTCCGCTTACAATATAGCCGTTTTGATCGGCGTAAAACCGTTCGCCGTCTGCTGCAAATATTTCATCTCTCATTAATTCTCCATTCAGATTCGCATATATTTTTTTACCGGATTTCAGCGTATAAAATCCATCTCTGACAACTGCACCGGATTTTTTTGCATAAAACAGCCTGCCTTTGACCCAAAACATCCGGTCTGTGACAACTGCTCCAAAATGATCGGCATATATTTTACTGCCTCTTTCTGTCATACAAAAACTATTCATTGCAATCGCGCCGGACAATTTTGCATAATACTGTGTTCCGTTCACACGGAAGCTTTTTCCTGCAATAAGTTCTCCATCGCTCATCGCATATACGAGACTGCCTTTTGCTGTTTTGCAAAAACCATCTTTGGCAAGCGTATAATCTGACTTTGCATAATAACGTCTGCCATTTTTGCTAAGCGTTCGATCCGATGCAAGCGTACCGTCACGATCCGCAAAAACTTTGTTTCCATTTTTCATCGTACAAAACTCATTGACCGCAATCGAACCATCTTTTTTTGCATAATACTTTTTACCATCATATGTAATCATCTGCTCCCTGGCAACCATTCCTTCTTCATCCGCATAACACAATTCGCCCCCTACAAGGACAACGAGCATATCATACACAAATCCGCCATTACTGTCCATAATTTGTAAGGCCCCATCGTCCCGCACCGTAATTGAATAAGTAATATCCTTAGCCCAGGGATCTGCAATATTGGGAATCAGCACGTCGTCTTCAAAATACCCCTCCTGATCCATTGCATATACGGTCTCCATCAGTCGTATTTTCGGTATTTTTACCGATAATGCAAACAGCACAAGAGCTGCCGCCAATATGAGCAGCAGCCTGATGATAGTACCTGACTGTTTTTCTTCTTGTGTCATAAAACATATCTCCTTTTTGAAAATTAATTATTTATATTATTTTAACATTTGTTTTAAACAAATATATTTTTTATAATTTCATTTTAATTATTTATGATTTTTGTTTGAAGCAATTGCATTTTGATGATTTTATATATATATTTTATCCATAATATTATCAGATTTATTCTGCATTTTATTTATAATTTCAATATATTTTTATCTCCAAACAGCACGCGATGTTTTTCTGTTTCGTCAATTTCCACAAATTTACCCCGGCGGTCATAATAAGTCAGCAAATCCGAATTATGCGCCAGACGCTTCGTTCCGTTCTGTGTTACCAGCCGCTCAATCTGCTTTAGATTTTTGGACTTTAATGCTGCATTTTTAACAGATTCTTCTAACCTGCTTTGTGCTTCCTGATGATCGATTGTCTCCAATTGTTCAGCTTCTTCTACCGATAATGGCTGTAATGGCGGCAAATTCCGGTCGATGTCGTCGACATCCTCAAGATTCATTTCTGACAAATCTGACGTTTCTGATAAAATATCTTTTTCATTCTGCTCCTTCGTATGGTCAGAATCCCAAAAATTTTTCAGCCATTTTATTGCAGGAGCAAACAACTTACGCAGCACATCGGTCCACGCCGCATCTCTTTTTTTGCTGAAAGACTCTGTTTCTGTTTTCTGTCCTGTCTTACTGCCGGATAAATCCAAAATAACTCCGGCTTCTTTCTGTTTTGGCTGCGAAGTATTCTTTTTATGGACAGCCGACGCCCTTTTCTTCCCCGCCTCCTGATAACCAGGCGTATTCTCATAAGCTCTTACTGCCGGATTTTTCTTCTTATTCTGACTGCCTTCCTTAAAATCATATCCGCCGTTTCCATTAATCTTATCAATCATTTTTTCACCGCCTTTCCAAATAAAAATCTATTCTTTACAACTCCTTTTCAGGCTGCGTACGGTCTCCTTCCATTCTTTCGATACACGATAAGATTCACATATCTTCTGAACCGCTTTGTTATGTGTAAAATCATCCATCTTGTCTTTTTGAAGAAACTGATACGTCTGCTCTGGAAATTTTACAAAGCACATAGAAATAAGCCATGCCTGTGCCATCTTCACATAATATCCGTGATGATAAATCCTGTCACAGACTGCAAATATCTGCTGAATATGCTGCTCATCTACAAAATGATCGAGCATCGATACGAGTCCAAAGCGGATTCCATATTCCGAATCAGTCAAAATCCATTTGTTCAAATATTCCCACCAATCTTTTGACTGCTTTTTCATCCACTTATAGGTCAGACAGCAGCTGTCACAAACACCCCAGCTGTCAATCACGGGGACAAATAAATCCAGCCATTCTTTGCGCTGCGCATTGTCCATTTTCGCATAACCGATCACCAGTCCGTACAGCATCTTTTCTTCATAACATAGCTCAGCGCCTATTCCGTCAGATGGGTTCTCACAGTTAAGGCAGCGCTCTTTGCTGTTTTGTATGGAGCGATTCATTTCATGCAAATATGTGTATGCATCCGTTTTTGCAATCCATTTTGCCATTTCCCGCAATTTGGGTACCCGTACCCCTAAAATACCGCTCACACCCGGCAGTAATTTAGACTGAAATTCCTGATAATCCGGTTCTGCCGCCTGCTCCAGCTGTTTTCGTATTTCCTGTCTGCTTATCATTCCTGTGTTTTTCCTTTTTCCTGTATCGGTCTTTCTCATATTCGCTTTTCCTGTCTGCTTTTTCGATATCGCTCTGTCTCACATTCTCTCTTTCTCACATTCGGTCTTTCTCATATTCGCTTTTCCTGTCTGCTTTTTCGATATCGCTCTGTCTCACATTCTCTCTTTCTCGCATTCGGTTTTTCTCATATTCGCTTTTCCTGTCTGCTTTTTTGATATCGCTCTGTCTCATTTTTGCTTTTCGCATATCGGCTTTTTTCCTGTCAGTTTCTTTTATCATCCATTGCCTGTTCTTTGGTAACAGTTCAGACAGGTCTGCGCATTTACTGCGCTGACATATGAAATGTAATGGCTGCGAATATCCGGCCTATCGCAAAGCGATTCCATGGGTTATCTGAACTGTTACATTCTTCGTTTATGATTTAGGACAGTTCCCCGCAATATTCCTGATAGACGGCAAAAAAACTGTCTGTATTTAATTCATCCAGCCGCTCCGCCCGCAGGCTGTTCCATGTATCCTGATACATTTTTTTTGCGATGGTCCTGCTGTATGCATCATATACATCTCCAAAAGCTTCCTTTTCTCTCTTTTGTACAATCTTGATTTTATTTACATCCGTTAATTCTTCATTGAATTTATTCACACAATAAATAAAATAATAGCCATCGTCCGTTTTTATGCTGCTGGTAGCAGTCCCATTATCCAGTGCAAACGCTGCTTTTTCAACTTCTTGCGGAAGCTCCCCTCTGCCAAACTGTATCTTTACTTCTTCTGCCTCGTTATAAGAACTGGCAAGCGTAGAAAAGTCGCCGCCTGACGCAAGCGCCTTTTTTATCTCTCTGGCTTTTTTGGAATCTGACACAACAATCTGCATCGCATCCATAATGCGCGCCTCATCATCACTCACTTCACTGTTCACTCCAACTGTCAGCGATCTATAAAGCTTTTGCGCCAAAGCATAGTCTTCATATAATTTTTGGATATCTGCTTCACTCACTTCCAGATAAGCCAGCTCCTGTTCATTCAAAGACTCATAATAAGCTTTGGCCGCCTTTTCCACATTGGCAAGTTCCTCCTCTTCCAATGCGATATCCCTGCTTTTTGCCAAAGAATCCATACTCAGAATTTTCGTCATCTGTGCAACTGTCAGATTTTTAATATACTCCTCCAACAGTCCAACCTGTGCTTCCTGCTGCCACAAATCCACACCGGCTACCGTACCATACAGGTTTTGATAGTTCACAAGGTACACTTTTGCCTCAGATAATGAGTAACTCTGCCCATCCACTTTTAGTACAGGCTTAGACATCATCTGCGTGACATGGAGCGGATCCCCCTTTCCACAGCCTGTACACAGACAGGATAAGAGCATGCCCGCACATAACACGGCAGCTGTTTTCTTTTTGTGCTTATTTGTTTCATTTTTTCTTTTTTTACTTCTGACCATGCACTAAACCTCAACGACCAGATATCTTCCGTCCGGAAGCGAAAATACTTCGCTGGCCTCCTCAATCTCTTTCAGACTCATATCGGCAACATCTGCACCACTCTCATCCAGATAATCTTTTACTTCCTTAAGACTCTCACAAACAACTGCCAGACAGTCCTCTAAAAACTCTTCTGCCTCCTCCTGCGTAGAAGCTACCTCCTCCCGGAACAGCTGTGTCTGATGTTTCAAAAAATAGTTCAGACATATTTCATCAAATTGATTCATCTTTTGCTCTGCCTCCTTTTTTCTGATTCGATATTTTTATCATAGTAGATATTGTTCAAAAAGGCAATGCAATTTCTTCGATTTTCTTTAAAACCTGATAAAGCTTTGCCACCGGCAGTCCGACCACGTTTGCATAATCTCCTTTTACTTCCTGTACAAAACGCGCTCCCATGCCCTGAATTCCATAGCTGCCCGCCTTATCCATCGGTTCCTTGCTGTGCACATAGGCTTTGATCTCTGCGTCCGTCATTGGATAAAACCGTACATGTGTGCATTCTGCAAATTCCATACACTGATGTTCCCCATGCAGCATCAGGCGTATTGCAACTCCCGTGTACACCTGATGAACCGATCCGGAAAGCATCCGAAGCATCTTAGCCGCATGGGATTCATTTTGCGGTTTTCCTAAAATCTGATCCTGATATACGACAACCGTGTCCGCGCCAAGAACCAAATAGTCCATGCATCCGGCTGCCGTTTCTCTGCAATTGCCAAATTCGGCTTTTTCCACTTCTGCTGCTTTTTGCGCGGCAAGCTGCTGTACTATGTCAGATGGTTTGCATTTTGTAAATCTTTCACTTCCTTTTGCAGGAATCACTTCAAATTCCGGAAAAATCTTAGCAAGCAGTTCTTTCCTTCTTGGGGATGCTGATGCCAGTATTATGCGCATAATTTTCTCCTTTTCTGATATTGTCCGCCATGTACAGGCAGGAAGCTTCTACACTTCCACTGCTTCCTGCAGCGAAAACGAATAAATCAATTTTTCTTTTAATTTTTTTCCTGTAGCTTTCTGCAGCGCTTTTGCATACAGATCCAGCTGCGCCTGATAACGTTCTTTCAGCTGTTCTTTTGCACACACCCGATCAGTCTTATAATCCAAAAGGACAAGCATATCATCTTCTATCCAGTAAACATCCACAATCCCCTGAATTAAAACCAGCTCTTCGCTGGCTCCTTCATAGACTTCAGATGCAGGTATCCCCATAACAAACGGCTGTTCTTTATACAATTCTCCACTCTGCTGTGCGAGAGCCATCCTCTGCGCCAACGGGTGTTCTAAAAACCTGCCAATCATCCGTACACTGACCAGCTCTTTCATATCTTGTGTAATCCGCTGTTTCCTAAGCATTTCATCTATCTGACTGCAGATATCAGCCATATGGTCTTTACTCTTGATACTCCTTACAAAATCAACTTCTTCCATTACTTTATGAACAGCGCTTCCGCGCATTGCACCTCTGTTTTCCTGTTCTGTTTCTGAGCGCATAAATGCAGGGACGACGCTTTCCTGCTCTTTTGCAAACCACTCTTCCTGTGGCGGTGCATCTTCTTCCAAAACAATACTCTGCCGCCGTTTTAGTTCCGTAACGGATATTTTTGTCTTTAAATCCATATCTGACGCAAACGGATACTTCCATGACAGTGTTTGATCTAATTGCCTGTACAAATCCGGATCTGCCGTTTTATACAGACTTTCCACCTGTATCTGCTCCAGCTTTTCTACCGCTGTCTCCACAGCTTCGAGAACCATAAGCTCCTCTGTATGATACGTACGTATTTCACATACGTCTTTGCCGGATGATACGCATGGAAATACCCAGTCCAAATAAGAAGATGCCTGATATCTTGTGAAATAATTCATACACATATCCGCTGGCAGTTCTGACCGCGGCAGCTCTCCTTTTACGACGCCTGTCATAATCAGCTTTTCTTTTGCCCTTGTCAGCGCTACATACAATACACGGAGCTCCTCCCCCTGATTTTCAATGCTAATTTCATTTTCTAATATTTTCTTGATAAATCCAGGCTTTCGTATTCTTTTTTCTGTATCTATATAATCCAGTCCGATGCCGTGTTCCGGATGCAGAATCATCCTGCTGCGAATATCCTGTTTGTTAAACTGCTTGCTCATACCGCTTACAAATACAATTGGAAACTCCAGCCCTTTGCTTTTATGAATGCTCATAATCCGCACTACATCTTCGTTTTCACTTGTTATATCCGCCTCGCCAAAATCTATTTCATATTTTTTTAATTTTTCAATATAGCGCACAAAATGAAACAGCCCTTTGTAACTCGTCTTTTCATAGGCAATCGCTTTTTCCAACAACATATCTACATTCGCCCGCCTCTGTTCGCCGGCAGGCATTGCCTGAATATAAGACGCATATCCGGTTTCCTGCAAAACAGTCTGTATCAGTTTATGGATTGGCGTATAAGGCGTAAGACGGCGCAGCTTTTCATACATGTCTAAAAAGGCAGAGGCTTTTCGATACAGCGGATCTTCGCAGCCAGGTTCACAATCGCCATAACGTACAAAATCTTCCAATGCCAAAAAATAAAAATGCTCTTTACTGGCGGCTCTGATACGTGCCAGCTCTTCCCCGCTCATTCCGCCGATTGGCGACGCCAGTACGGCAGCGGCAGGAATATCCTGCAGCGGATTATCCAGTATGGCAAGCATACTCAAAATCGTCTGTATCTCCACCGTACCAAAATATCCGGTCTTAGAAGCTGTATGCGCCGGAATGCCCGCGTCTGTAAATACTTTTAAAAATGTATCGGTCCATCCGCTCATACTGCGCAGCAAAATAACAATATCCTTATAACATGCCTTGCGAAGCTGACCGCTCTCCCGGTCTGTCACAAGCTGAGTCTCCAGCAGCTCGCGGATACGCGCCGCTGCCATACGCGCTTCAAGCTCCTGCCAGCTGTTTATCTGCGCCTGTGCCAGCTCTTCTTCGAAAGCCTGCGCCAATAACAGTTCACTTTGAAACATCTTTTCCTGTTCCGGCTGCGGGTACACGGCTCCTGCATACAGCGCAGCCTGTTTATCATATTCCACATTTCCGATATCTTCATGCATGATCTGAAAGAAAATGGTATTGACCGTTTCTACAACTTCCATCCGGCTGCGGAAATTTTTATGCAGGTCTATTTTCTGCCTGCTGCTTTCCTCACTTGTATACGTCTTATATTTTTCTATAAACAACTCCGGTCTTGCCAGACGAAAGCGGTAAATGCTCTGCTTCACATCCCCAACCATAAAAATATTGTTTTCACCGATCTCTTCGCGGGACACCGCTTTTAAAATCGTTTCCTGCACATAGTTGCTGTCCTGGTATTCGTCAATCATGATCTCTTCATATACTTCCCGCAGTTCTTGCGCAGCTGCCGTCGGTTTCCTCGTCCCGGCGTCTATAAGAATACGCAGCGCAAAATGCTCAATATCTGAAAAATCAAGCAGATTCCGTTCTTCTTTTTTCTCCTGATACGCTTTTGCAAACAGCAGCGTCAGCTGCACCAGCGCATCCACATCCGGCAAAATTTTTTGAATATCCGCGATCATATCCGGCAAATCCTGATAAAAATAGGATTCCTGTATTTTGGAAAGCGTATCTTTCATTTTTTTTCGAATGTTTTTTACCTGTTCCTGTTTTTCTTTACTGCCCTCATACTTACGGTTTACCCCCAGCTTTGTAAACGCAAGTCCCAAAATCTGCCTTCCATATTGTTCAAAGCTGCTGCAGGCACACAGCTGTTCCAACTGACGCAAATCATCCTCTACGGCAGCCAGATACATCTGCGGTCCGTCCGGCTGTGAGCACAGCTCTTTTGCATCTTCCATCTGCCTTTTTAAATCTGCCGTCATAAACCCAAGATACTGTACAAGCCCCTGCATCCATGCCTGTTCATTCAGTTTGTCCGATAAACAGTAGCCTTGCGGCAGCGACTCCAGCCACTCTTCCGGCCATGGATAGCTCTGTGAAAAATCATACAGCCGCATCATAAACTCCACAAGCGCCGCATCACTTTTTGCTGTGGCATAACGGTCTGCCAGACGCAAAAAACCTTCGGACTTTTGCTGATAACACTGTTCCATCACTTCCTGCGCCACATCTGCTTTTAATAACTGCAGCTCGCCCGGATCTGCAATCCGAAAGGACGGTTCCAAATCAATGGTTTGAAAATAATTACGCACGACATACAGACAAAAGCTGTCAATCGTTGTAATCTGCGCATTATGCACAAGCGTCGCCTGCCGCTGCAGCCTGCTGTTTTCCGGATCCGCTTCCAGCCTCTTTTCAATCGCCTGACTGACACGCTCCCGCATTTCGGCAGCGGCCGCTTTTGTAAACGTTACGATTAACATCCGGTCAATATCCACCGGATGTTTTGCATCCAAAACCTTTTGCACAATACGCTCCACCAACACTGCCGTTTTACCGGAACCTGCCGCTGCTGAAACGAGCAGGTTCCGATCCCGCAATGCAATGACCTGCTGCTGCTGTTTCGTCCATGTCACACCCATCCCTATTCTGCCTGCCCTTCTTCCATTTGTTTTATCACCTCTGACGCCTGATCGAATTTTTTTAGCCTGCGGTAATCAAATCCTTCGATCCTTTCATCAAATCCACACACGCTTCGATACGGACAATACCCGCATGGCGTGCGGTCTCCCAGTTCATACGGATTGACCGCTATCTCTCCGCGCATCATGCGCACTCCGAGTTCCATAATCTTACGATTCACATAATCAGAAATCACACCAAACTGCTTGTGTGTCGCGGCTTTTGAATTTTTACGAAGTGAACCGTCCTTATTTTCCGTCACCGGCAAGATATTGGAAGACGACTGCATCGTATGATCCATCGCATGATAAACTTCCGGGTCTGCGTTCACATACCCATCCAGCTTTAACTTTGCAAAGATCTGCTCCCGTATCTCTTCTTCAGACAGCTCTTGTTCCATATCCAACAGCGGGTCATCGATATGATAATAAAAAATTCCTGCCGGTTTCACTTCTTTGTCCGGATGCTTCTTACGCATCAGCTCCATAGCAGCGTTCAAATATACGACCAGCTGCAGCTGCAGACCATGATACAGTGATAACAGCTGAAAACTTGTATTTCCGGATTTATAATCTATCACTCTAACATAGACCTCTTTTTCCTTCTCCCAAATATCCATACGGTCGATTCTTCCCCTAAGGCGCATCTTTTCTTCTTCGCTGAGCTTAAAATGAATGGCGTCAAGCTCATTCACATACTGAAACGTTACTTCATAATTCTCAGGTATAAAGCTGCCGCTTCGTATCTGCCGGCCAAGCACATCCACAGTACGGTTCAGCACGTTTTCCATTCGGCGTACAAGATAAACATTACGTTCCCCTTCTGCCAAAGCAGTATTGCGGCAAGCTGCAATCGCCTGGTCGATCGCTTCTTTCGCATACTGTTTCTGATGCTCCATCGTCATACGAAACCAATCGTCCCCGGCTTCCTGCATCCGCCTTGCAAAACGCTCCAACGCATCATGTAAAATGCTTCCAAAATCTACCGGTTCAAATTCATTGAGCTGCCGTTTTGCCAGCTTTAGGCCATACTGCAAAAAATGTGCAAACGCACATCCTGCAAACCGTTCCAGCCTCGTAACCGAATGTTCTAAAACTGTCCCGTAAAGCTGACGACAGATTTGTGCACTCAGCTGCGTATCTTTGTGGACAAAAAAAGCTGCCTTTATATACTTTGGCACAACATCCGCCCACTGCTCCTGCTGCATATACCAGGCATACAATGCTTTCCACTCCCTGGAAGCTTCCTTGTGTTTTGCCTGCGCCAGTCCGCTTAAAAAATACTGCATACTGCTTTCCGGCGTCACCGCCATATCTTCTTTTGGCGTTAAGAGCGTAAGCTTTGGAAACATTTTTAGGATTGCTCCGATCAAATAAGATCGGCGTCTCGTATCCCCATCCTGTCCTGCCTGGGAACAGGTAAGATATAGACGGTCTGACGGTTTTGTCAGATTCAGATACAAATAAAATTTTTGAATAAACGCTTTTTCTCTGGCCGTAGGCGCAAGCGTCAGATCATAGCTTGTCAGCTTTTCCCGTTCGAACTGTGAAAGTATTCCGCTGTCAGTCTCATTTTTCGGTATAATTCCGTCATTTACCCCAATAAAAAACAGTATTTTTATATGCTCCAGACGCGTTCTTTCAATATCGCCAAACAGCACCCGGTCAAATCCCGGAGGAATAATACCTACTTTGGAAGCCTCAAACCCGGCGTCTAAAATCTGTGCAAACTCTTTTCCGGACACCGGCTCCTCTCCCAGCAGCTTTACCATCTGGTCAAACAGCTCCATCACAATGCCATATATCTGCTCATTCTCCTTTGCCTGCGCCAGCATTCCTTCTGCCTCAAACTGCTCTTTTTGCATTGCTACCTGCTCCTGCATATGCAGCCGGACAAGCAGTTCATACAACGCCACTGTCATTTCCCGTACAGTCACGCCTTTTTGATGAAATGTTTCATGGAATGGTAAAAAGCAGTCCAAAAACGCTTCTCTTGCTTCATTTAGTCCCTCCAGCTCAGCCTCTTCCAGCCAGGCAGCCGGACGCACCCAGCTTTTTTTCCAACGGTTCCAGCCCCGGATTCCAAATGCCAGCAAATAATTTTCGAGCAGATCCATGGTATCCGTATCTATCCCGCTTAACCCGCTTTTTAAAAACCGCATCACGCTCTCATACGAATAATCTGACGTCTCCATCTCCAAAACCGCACGAACAAGCTCTATCATTGGATGAAACAAAATATTTTTTTTCTGATCGACAAATATCGGTATGCCGTAAAGCTCAAAAATTTCTTCCGCATAGTTAGCATAAGACGGCACATCTCCGGTTACAACCGCAATATCAATATACCGATACTGCTCCTGCGACACGAGTTTTCGAATCTCTCCTGCCACAAACCGAAGCTCATTTTTCGGCTGAAACAGACTGCAGATTTGAATCTCCTGCTGCTCTTTCTCATATTTTGCAGGACATTTACGAAACAAATTCTGCTCCAGATGAAAAATGGCAGGGGCATTTTGATACCGCCTGCTGCGCCCATGTCCCAGCATAACCGGTTCCAGTAATTCTACCCCATGGCATTTTGCAAGCTCACATAACGAATGCACCGTTTTTTTACTCAGATAAAACAAATCCTGGATATCCGGCTTTCCATACAAAGGCTCCCGCATATCCATTGTCACCGCAACCTGCACACTCTCTGCCAGTACGAGCAATTCCTCCAAAAACTCATTCTGTACCGGCGTAAATCCGGTATAGCCATCCAAAACAACGACACTGCCCCGCAGCATCTGTGACTGAGGAGCCGCCTTCGTCAGTAAATTGATGATCTCATCTGCCGTCACATACCGCCCTTCTAAAAACTCCAAATATCCGCGGTATAACGTCACAATATCATTTAGCTTATGCCAAAGTACGTGTTTTTGCTCCAGAGCATCCCTCACCTGCTCTAATTCATCTAACGAAACATGATACTGCGTCAGTTCTGAAATCAGCGATTTCATCTCACTGACATAACCGATCTTTCGCATATTCCCGCTCAGCAGGTGAAGCTGTTGTTCTTTTGCGGATGCCACATTGCGCAGCACAAGATTCTTCCCCGTTTCTTCCAATACAACAAAATCCATCATGCCCAGATCGTCAAATACCCGGTACGCAAGCCTTTGAAAACTCAGCACGTCAATGTTTAAAATCGCATGTGCCGGATGCCTGTCTACAAATTCTTTCTGTGTCTGCATCGTAAACTGTTCCGGCACTAAAAATAAAAAATCTTTCTTCGGATACTTCTGCGCCTGTTCCAGAACATACTCATAAAGCCAGGCAGACTTTCCGCTGCCGGAATTGCCAAAAATAAATTGCAGTGACATGATTTGCTCCTTTTCTATCATATCGTAATCATTGATACTTATCAGCAAGAAAGCGCTTCAAAATATATCCACTTTTGAAGCGCATCCCCCATCCTTTGTAATTCGCCGATTCGCTTACAGCGAAACACCTGTTCTGCTGTTCGTTTACTGCTGTTCACCCCCATGTCATTAACTTTCGCTTTTCATAGTCAGACTTTGCGCCTGGCGGAATGGTTTTGCTGACCGGATGTTTCGGCCAGCAAACCATTCCGCCAGGTGCAGAGTCGTTCGGGAATCCATGAAGGTAATGACATTTTACAATTTGGTGAAAATCTCTGTCTCGTGCTTTAGCTTTGTAGCAATTCCTTTATTTTCACTCATCTGCACATTAATGCTGTCCATATCTGCCACAAGCACCTGCATATTTTCAGCAGTGCCGCTTACGCCGCTTACTCCTTCATCTATCGCAACGCTGATCGTATGAATCGACTCTGCAATCTCAGCGACCGATATTTTCAGTGTGTCTGTTTTTACATCAAATTCCTGCATGACTTCTTCTATATAAGTAGCATTTTGTTTATATTCATCCCCTGCGGCTACAAATGCCTCAAATTCAGGGAGAATAGATTCATTCATATAAGTGACAAGACTTTTTGCATGTTCTGCCAGATTACGTACTGCCTCTGTCACAATGACATTAATACGCTGAATATTGTTTGCGGATTCTCTCGTTGCCGCCGCCAGCTGACTAATCTCTGCCGCAACTACAGCAAACCCTTTTCCTGCTTCTCCTGCTCTGGCAGCTTCTATCGAAGCGTTTAACGCCAGCAGATTTGTCTGGCTTGCTACATTTAGAATATCGCTCGTCAGGGTATTGACCTGATCTACGCTTTTGCTGTTCTCAATGGCCTGATTTAACACTGCTAATATTTCACTGATCTTTACGCTCGTCGTCTCCATATTGCTGCGCGCCTTACCAGCCATCGTCTCGGCATGTCCTTTCATCTTTTTGGAATAATCGTTAATCTCACTCGTACGTTCTGCAATGCTGATGACTTCTTCATTGACTGACTCTGCATTTTCACTGATCGTCTGTGCATTGTTGGATACTGCTTCCATCGTGGCAGACAATTCTTCAGTCAGCGCTGACATCTCAGAAACGCTGTTATTTGAAGTTGTTACATTATCCATAACCTCTGATACAACTGCATCCATCTTCTGTGAATTGTCTGTGATAATCCGAAAAATGTTTTGCAGTTTTTCCAAAAAGATATTAATTCCATCTGAAAGGGCTGCAATTTCATCATTTGACAAAATGCTGACACGTCTCGTCAAATCTCCCTGCTTATGATCGATTCCCTGAATAATGTCTGTCAGCTCACGCTCTGCTTTTACAATCGGGTGAAGCACATGACGATTAGAACTATATATTGCATATAAAATCGCAAGCAAACTTATGATAATTGTAACACTGTTTGTAATACGGCTGAACGTATATACATCTGCGAGCTGTGTTCTGGCATCCTGCGCAGCCTGTTTTGCATGTTCTTCAATGACATTGATATCATTTAAAATTTTCTCTACACATGGCGCAACTTCTGTACTCGCTGCCGTATTTGCCAAAGATCTCTGTACGTTAGCGCTAAATGCACATACCCGCCGCAGCGCCAGGGTCAGCTCTTCGAACTGTGCCGTCATTTCCTGGTAAAACTGCTTATCCTCTTCATCCAGATAGGCTTCATAATTTTTCAGACTTTCCGCCAGCGCTGCTTCATTTTGCTTAATGGTATTGACCGTTTCAATCATTTTCGCAGAATTGATCGCCACTGCATGTGACAGTCCCAGATTATGTAATTGCTGCACCTGTTCTTTGATAGAGCTTAGTTCGGTAAGGCTTGTCATATAATGATCTGCAATCCGTTCCGCATTTTTGTTAACCTTTTGGATATTAGACATTGCGGTAACATTTGAAACAATCGCTACGATACCAAGAATCAAGACCGGAAGCATGATTCGCACCTTAATGCTTCCCCGCCTTTTTTGTTTTTTATCCATCTATGCGTCCCTCCTATTCCTGCCCGTTCTACTCCGTAATTTTTCCGACCATCTGATCCAGCAAATCCTGCAGCGGTATGCGGCTTGGATTGCCGGCAGCCATTGTATTCCCAAACTCTGTAATTGGATCCCAGTACTTTTGTCCGACTTTTTGCAGGACGCCAAACTCTGCCTGCTCTAACGCTGCTGATATTGCCGCGTTTTTTGAAATCTCATCCGAAGCCGAAGCATTTTTATTCGAAGGTCCCCGCTCTGCCCGCTCGAAACGTAATTTCTGGCTTTCCTCACCGGACAGATATTCCGCCAGCTTTTCCGCCCAGACTTTCTGTTTGGAATAAGCATTCACCCCAAGCAGACGATACCCGGTAAAAGACGACATCTGCACCTGTTTGCCGGCACACGTATACGTCGGCATCTTACATGCGCCATAATCTTCCCCAAACGCCTGCTTCACCGTAGCAATATCCCATACACCGCTGACCGCTGCAATGGCAGCGCCGTCTTTTACTGCCGCTGCCGCAGCCGGAGTATTCAAAAATCCCGGATTTCTGGCAATCGAAAGCATCCCCTTAGCAACGTCCAGTCCCGTAATCTCACCTTCTGCCTGATTCCAGTCACAAAAATTCGTCAGACCATCTTCATTTAATTGAAGCGTCAATCCCGTATTTCCAAAAAACGAATATAAATACCAGCCGCTGGACCAGTCCATTGCAAATTTCTTACCATTTTGCGCACAGATTTCCAAAATCCGATCCAGCGTCTGCACATCCTGTTTGGTAAAATATGCTTTATCATAATACAAAAAATATCCATTGTCAGCCGTAAGCGGATACGCGTACATCTTCCCATCCACTGAAGCCGCTTCCACCGCTCCTTCCAAATTCGCAGCCGCAATCGTATCCGCATTCGTAATCTCTTCTAATACTCCCGACGATACCATTGTCAGCAGCTGGTCATCCGGCAGGCAAAATACATCCGCACCATTATTTACATCCGCTAAAAGCACATCCTTGCATTCAGATGCCGCAATCGGTTCACATTCCACTTTCATGGTTACTTCACTCTTATGATCGCTTACAAACGCATCGATCTGCTCCTGAAACAGCGCCATCTCATCCTCGTCACACCAGAACCGCAGATTTACATTTCCACTGTCAGTGCCGGTTGTTTCTCCACCTTCGCTGTCTGTCTCTGTTTGGCTGGCATCATCTGTTTTCTGCATCTCATCTGCAGATTTTTTGCCGCATCCTGCAAGATAAGCGGATGCAAGCACAGAAATTGCCAGTATAAATCCGAATCTCTTTTTCATACGCCGCTCTCCTCTTTCCCATTATTATTTTTCTGTTTCTAACAGTTCCCTTTCTTACTTATCCCTATGTAATAGAATAACAGATTTTGTGTCGAAATACTACTGTCTTTTGTGTAAATTTTCAATACAATGTAACAGTTCAGATAACCCATTGAACTGTTACGCATCCGGCCATTGGAAATCGCTGCGCGATGGGCCGGATGATATAAACTACCACGTTTTCATACGGTCAGCGCGGTTAACGCGCAGACCTGCCTGAACTGTTACAATACAATTTCAAACGTATGGGTTATCGGAACTGTTACAACGCAAAAAACACCGCCCGGCGTTTAACCGGACGGTATTTCTTTTAAAATAACTGTTCCGTTCTTCTTACAGAACTTAGCATGTTGCCAAATATCTGCTTAGCTGCTCCATGTACCATACAAAGTCTGTTTGCCTGACTTCTTATAGCTGCGCACCCTTACATAATACTTTTTGCCTGATTTTAGCTTTTTAAACGTATAGGAAGTATCTGTCAGTTTCTTCGTTTTCACATTTTTCTTAAATTTTTTATCTGTGCTCATTTGAACCTGATACCCTGACGCCATCTTATCCTTTGTCCATTTCACCGTCAGCTTTTTGCCTGTTGCATCCTTCACTGTCTCTACCGACTGCTTCTTTGGGCTTACTTTTACTGTCACCTTCTCAGATACGTCTCCGGTCCTGATCGTTATCGTAACAACTCCGGTACCTTTGATCGTTACCTTGCCCGTTTTTTTATTCACAGTGGCAACTTTCGGATTCGAACTGGTAAAAGTCAGCTTGCCCTCAGACGTCACATCGATTTTAAATGACTTTGCTCCGTATGCAACCTTATACGTCGTTTTCTTACAGGTAATGGATGTCTCCGGTTTTGGCTCTTCCGGCTTTGGTTCTTCCGGTTTAGGTTCTTCCGGTTTTGGAATTTCAGAATCAACATTGCTTTCTGTTTTATCATCCTCTTGTGGTTTGTCATTATCTTCGGTTTTATCGCCGCTTGCAGAGTTATTGCTGCTGCCGGAATTGCCGCCGAAATAATTACCGCTGCCGGAATTGCCGCCAAAATAATGACTGCCGCCGGAACTGCTCCCGCTGGAACTGTTACTGCCGCCAGAACTATTGTTTCCTCCGGAGCTGTTGTTTCCTCCAGAGCTGTTATTTCCACCGGAACTATCTCCGCTGCCGGAGCTGTCGCCACTATTGTTATCATCGCCATTATCCGTATCTGGCGGAGTAGTTGGACTGTAATTGTAATGTACATTTATTTTTGACACTTGCGCTGCCGTATCTCCCAATTTTTGTATGCTGTTCCACTGATCTTCGGTACCGGTATAGTAGATATCTTTCAGCGCACTACTTGCAAATGCAGCTATACCGATTGTTGTCACACTATCCGGAATAATAAGCTCTGTCAATCCATTACAGGAAGAAAACGCACTCGCTCCTATGCTTTGTGCACCTTTCGGAATTTCTACTTTAGTAAGAAAAAGGCAATTCTGAAACATGCCATCACCAATACGGTCTATATTTTGAGGCAATGTTACACTCATCAGCTTATAGCATT
The DNA here is from genome assembly GCA_910584595.1 of uncultured Eubacterium sp. GTDB lineage: Bacteria > Bacillota > Clostridia > Lachnospirales > Lachnospiraceae > Eubacterium_J. Next base: position 1,745 of record CAJUBQ010000090.1, on the reverse strand, counting down.
GCATAAACAAATTATCACCCAGCTTTACCTGCTTGCTGCCTGCGGCAAATGTCGCATTTGTTATTTCCTGACATTGGAAAAATGCTGCTGCGCCCACTTCTGAAATACTGGCAGGTAACGCTATCGAGGTAAGACCATTGCAAGCCTGAAAGGCGCTTTGACAGATTGTTTCCACCCCTTCTGAAATAACTGCCGATCTGAGATTTGAACATGCCTGAAAAGCATTGTCACCGATCGTTTTCACATTGCCGGGAATTGTCACGGCAAGCATCGAAGATCCGCGAAAAGCGCTGTTTCCAATCGCTGTCACACTTGAGGAAATCTCCGCACTAAGAACCCCACTGTTCCAAAAGGCGCAGGCGCCAATACTCGTAACACCTTCCTCAATCACAACTTTTCGGATTTTTGCGCTGTTATCTTTCCACGGCTGTTCGCTTTCACTGCTAAAATCCGGCATCGCTCCGCTGCCGGAGATCGTCATAATACCGGCTTTCGTCAGATTCCAGGTAAGTCCCCCGTCCAGAGGTCCGCTTCCAATAGAAGTATTGGCATCCGGATCCGTCGGTGAAACATATCCTTCAGTATAACGGGTAATATAATGACTGGTCTGACTCATCACCTCTTCCTTAGATATTCCACGTCCCCAGTGAACCTTGCCTTTATGATCTCCGCTGCTGATATTTCCCTCTGCAACAATCACGCCGGCCTCGGTCACCTCAAGCACGATCACGGTATGGACGTCGCCATTGACCCGCAAAATATCTCCGGGTTTAATATCCTCATATGTAAACCCACCTGCTGCATACATCCTGGCCGGTAAAGTGCCAAACGCCTCATCGCTGAGTCTAAAAGCAAAAGCAACACAGCCCACAGCGCTGATATTCACGCCGTCAAGAGGTCCACCATTCCAATGGTAATCATCTCCTTTTAGAGATGGATAAGGCACTTCATTAGTCCAATCCGCTCCCTCCTTATACTCATCCTGATCCTTCAACGCGATCATTGCGTCGTAGACTTGCGCCGGAGTCGGGATCCCGCTATTATTGGTGACCGTTCCGGACGTGGAATCTCCCCCTGCCGGCTCCCCTTCAGATGGATTGGCTTCTGTTGGATCTTTCTCAGACGGATTTGCTTCTGTCGTCCCTCCTTCAGACGGATTTGCTTCTGTCGGATCTTTCTCAGATGGATTTGCTCCTGCCGGCTCTCCTTCAGATGGATTCTCTCCCTGCAGCTCTTCCCCGGAAGGACTTTCTCCTGCCGGATCTCCCTTAGCAAGTTCCTCCTGAGAAGTTTCTTCCTGCAATGCATATGCCACTGACTGAGAAGAAACGCACAGGCACAACGCTAAGGTAACTGAAAGAATTCGTTTTTTCAATTGTATAACCCCCTTATTTTATTTTGGAAAATTTAGGATACTACCCCTTCTAAATATATTGTTATTTTTCTGCTTTGTCAATAGTTAGGAGCTGTAAATAAATAATCTAACAAACTTAGGAACTGTATGTAACTAATCACGGGGGTGGACAAGTAACAAAGCAACAATTTAGAAAAAGTGTTGCGTACTGGCTATGCGAACGCCGGATGAGGGAATCGGCCCTGTCTCATTGTTCCGGTTTCCAGAACGTAAGAATCCCTAAGCATTCTGCATTTAAGTTGTGGCGCCGGACGGACGCGGCGCCTAATTCGCCCCGGCTTAACGCCAGCAGCTAAAGGCGCCGCTACGGCTTCGCCGCCTGTGTTTCGAG
>CAJUBQ010000089.1 GCA_910584595.1 uncultured Eubacterium sp. | reverse complement strand
TGTCCCTGATAATCGTCTTCATATTCCAGTTCATATTTTTTTAATTCCACGCCTGCCACAAGACCTTTTCCGGTAGCATAAGCATTATGCGGAGCTTTTCTGGATGAATCCCTGTAAATAACCGCTTGATCTACTGCATAATCCAAACCATTCAGATCATCAATCTGTCCGCTCTCCAAAAATCCCTGTGCATAGGAGGCCTGTCCATAATGCAGATAAATCGCGTCAAACCCCATAGAATAATAGGCATAATACAAACGGCTGCTTCTTACTGAGCCAAGTTTTTCGATTTCTTTATAATCCTGAAAAATACCCATCAGACGTGTCAGGCCGCCTTCTACCGGAGCTTCATAAATAACCTGCGCCTGACCGATGCCATATTGCGGCAAAGCGCTGTCCGTATTACCGATCATACAGGAAACAGGACGCTGTCTCGCCAGCTTTTCATCGATCCATTCCCCTGTCAGAAAGCTTTTTGACTCTCCTTCATGGGTATCCTCTTCTTCTACAGCAGTCTCTTCTTCATCCGGCATGGTTTCCTCTTCCGGCGTCGTTTCCTCTTCCACGATCGTCTGCGGCTTTGGCGGCGGCGCCGGCGCTTCCTCTTCCTTTTTACCGCAGCCGCTTAAAATCATACCGACGCTTGCCGCCGCAAGCATTCCAATCATGATTTTTTTTCCGAAATCCCTGTTTTTTACCGGTACATGCAATCTGTGCTGTGTTGTTTCAGATGCTTCCTGCTCCATACTGTATATCCTTTCATTTTCCATGTCTGTACCTTTGACTCTGCCTTTCTGTCTTCTGTCCTTTTTGATCTGTTCTGTGCATTCTTATCAACTTCATTCCTAACAGTGAAACATACGAATCTGTTATTTTTCTTTATTTTGTATTCGTTTTTATTTTGAAAAATTTTACTGTTCTGTCATCTTAAAATATGCATTTCTTCTAAAATATCTCTCTGTACCTGCTCCATGGAACCTGCTTCCTCGTCCGTCATATGGTCATACCCAAACAGATGCAGCATACTATGCACAATTAAAAATGCAAATTCCCGCAGTTCACTATGCCCAAAACTTTCTGCCTGCTGTTTCACCCGCTGCGTATTTAAAATAATGTCCCCAAGCACCACTTCTCCGGTATCAGGATTAAAATTATCCGCATCTGCTTTCAGCTGTGAAAAATCCCCGGCTCTTTCATAGTGAATCATTGGAAAAGACAATACATCGGTAGGACTGTCAATATTCCGAAAATCTTTGTTCATCAGCCGGATGCCTTCATCATCCGTCAAAAGCAGATTCACCTCTGCTTCAAACGGGAAATTTTCATGTACGATCGTATAACGGATCACATCTGCGGCTGTCTTTTCATAGTCAAATGAAAAATCGGCGCTGATCTCTTCTTCGACGCTGATCGTCATCAAACGTTCCTCCTTTTTCATATATTGATTCGTATATCTGGTAGAATTTCTGTTTCTATGGTTCTTGATAACAATTCTTTTCTTATCGCAGTTTCTTTCATATCGCAGATCCTTTCTTACAGCAATTCTTCTTCTTTTGCAAGAAACTCCCGGATTTTTAAAAACTGGTTCATCGTTAATCCGCTGTGGTCATAAATGCCGGAGGATGATTCATCATTTAATGTCTGATAAATAACCATATCTCTGTTCCATGAGCTGGAAAGCGTTGTATGATCCAGCAATTCAAATTTTGTCACGAGCGTATCTGTAATATGTACAATCGCAGATTCAATCGTGGATATCTGATTTTCCTGTCCGCCAAATTCGCTTAGTATCGTAATCACGTCATTTGGAAAACAATTATCCTGTGCAATTGTGACTCCGCTTTGTACGAATGGTTCTCCTCCAAATTTGCCAAGCCGGTAATAAAATCCGCTGACTGCAGCCAGCTTTGTATTTACTTTAATCTTCGCGGCGCAATGTGCCGCAATGCGGGACACACGAATCGCATGATTATAATCTACCTGCGAATAACGCTTAATTTCCCGCACTAGATGAAAATTCGGATCTACAATCGTATCCAAACTGATTTCTCCAAAATGTTCCAGCCGAAAATGTAATGGATCATATAAAAAATGCATACCTGCTACCGTCAATATGCTGCCCGGCAAAACAGATATCAGCAGCCGAAGCGTCAAAGCTCCCTCATCCAAATAGTAAAAGAGCGCCGGAACTGCCAGATTCAGCGCAAATGCAGTCATCTCAGCATAAATGCGGATTTGTTTTTGCTCATACATTCCGGTTAGCATAATACCAAGCAGCATCAGCATTAAATAGCAGGTCATGACTTCATTGGAAACCGACCCGTCTAATGCAAGATGAATGTCAAAAAACAGCGCAACCGCAAATGCCTGTTCCCTGTTCAATCCTGCTGCCAAAAGAAAAGCAATCCCGAACACAGGAGCGGTATATGCCGGACAAAACGAGGCAAGAATCATAATAAAAATACCTGCCGTGTAATATACGCAAAGCCGCTGATAATCTTCGGAGGAATCCGGACGTCCGGCTTTGTGCAGCCGGCCGCTCTCCAGATAAAATGCAAATGATACCGCAAACAGCACGTCCGCAAATAAAATCACAAGCGTATCGCCAAGCGCCATTCTGTGCACGACACCAAACAAGAGTCCTCCAAGCAAAGTAACAGCTCCCAGATATACAAGCTTTAAGAGCCGCTTTGCAATAAATCTTTCTTCTGTCATGCCTGCCATTTTGTCACCTGTTTTTTACGTTTCATTTCATTCGCACGATTTTTGCGCTGTGCGGAATCCATCTGCTTTTTTTCATACCGTTCATATGCATTTACAATCTTTTGGACAAGCGGATGCCGTACGACGTCTTTACTGGAAAGCTCGCAAATACCGATATCTTCTACCTGTTTTAACACCTCCAGCGCAACATCCAGTCCGGACTTTGTATCCGAAGGAAGATCTTTTTGCGTCGCATCCCCTGTTACAACTACTTTGGAACCAAATCCAATCCTTGTTAAAAACATTTTCATCTGGGCCGGAGTCGTATTCTGTGCTTCGTCTAATATAATAAATGAATTATCTAATGTGCGTCCGCGCATATAGGCAAGAGGAGCTACTTCAATCAGCCCTTTTTCCATATTTTTTAAAAAATTCTCCGCACCCATGATCTGATGAAGCGCATCATATAACGGACGTAAATACGGATCTACCTTACTTTGTAAATCGCCTGGCAAAAACCCTAACTTTTCTCCTGCTTCAATCGCCGGCCTTGTCAGTATAATGCGTCCGGTTTCTTCTTTTTTAAACGAAGCCACCGCCATAGCCATTGCCAGATAGGTCTTTCCGGTACCCGCCGGCCCTGTGCCAAACACAATCATGCGGTCCTTGATTAAATCTACGTATTGTTTCTGCCCCAGCGTTTTGGGACGGATTGGCTTACCGTTTACCGTATATCCGACACAGGAATCATCAATGTCTGCCAGTGTAGCCGTTTCATGTTCTTTGACAAGCGCTATCGCATAATCTACGTTTTGTTCCGTAATTGTATTTCCCCGTTCGGATAATTCCATCAGCTGTGTAATGACTTGTTTTGCGGATGAAATATGTGACGGATCTCCTAAAATCCTGACTTGCTCATCTCTGCATATTACCGTAACCTGCAGATGTCTTTCAATGATCTTCATAAAAGCGTCAAACTGTCCAAATACATTCGCCATATGATCTGACGGCAGTTCCATGCATATCTCATTCAGACTCATTTTCTACATTCCCTTCATCTCCCGTATCTTTCACTTGTGCCGCATTTACAGCATATTGAAATGTATTTTCCAGCACTGTGATATTTCCGGATACGGTATATTTATTTTTTTCCGTTCTTATCATAACATGTTTTTCCAAAATGAGAACACCTTTTTGTGTCAATTTTTCTAAAAATTCCGTTAAATGAAGCGCGGCCTGCTGTTTTGCCTCTTTTTTTGTATAAACAGACTTCACTTCCTCATATTCTTCATACGTGCGGCACACGAAATAAACAGGAAGATAAAAGGAGTCACACAAGCGAACCTGCATTCGTGTATCCATTACCGTATACTGCTCATAGCCGGTCTTTTTCCATGGAAGCTGCACATAGGTATCTCCAAAACTTATTCCATACCGTTTTTGCAACCGTCCGCTGTATTTTTTCCATGTATGCTTTGCAGGAAAACGATCTTTGTACGCATATTCTGTTTTCAGCTGAATATCTGCATCTGCCGTACAATACTGATAATCGGTCAGCGTCCCGCTGTCGTCGTAAATCGGCAGTGCGCCGGAAACAAGGACATCCCCCTTTTTCACCTCATCCCCCTGCTGTACATTTGGCGTTCCCTTACGCACAAAAATACTTTCGATCGTTCCATCATGCAGAGCCAGCAAATCATACCCCTTTTGGTCCTGTTCCTGAAATTCCTCCGGCAGTTTTGTACCTGACGGCTGCGATGATACGACCAGATTTTCCTGTACGTCAATGGTTAGCGTAGTGCCTTCCCGTTTGACTGAAGTCCAGATAATACTTTGAAAACAGCTTCTGATTTCCTCTTCTAATTTTGTACAGTCGATATCTGAAACACGCGTCCCATATGAGCTGTTTTTTTCTTCCAAAAACTGCAGCAGACTGTCATCTGAAACACTGTCATTGCCGTTAATATGAATTTTCCAGATAAATCGTGACAATGTATACAAAATCAGCATACATACAAAAATGCTGAAAAACAAGATCTTGCGTTTCCGATAACGGAAGAAGAAAAATGGAACTCCATTTTTCTTACTGATTTTTACATGCGTACCGGATTTTCGAAGCAGCGGCTTTAAGCTGCGAAAGCCATCTACAGATATATGGAAATAATAAACGTCCCCTTCCTGACGCAGATCCCAGATAAGGATATTATGGTTGCTGCAAAGATTTAAAAAACGTTCGGGTGCATACCCCCACAACGCAACCTCTACATAGCCGCGAAAATATTTAATCAGACGTAACAGCATCGTACACCTCAGTTTTCATAAATAATCTGTTCAATCAGACCCTTGATCTTCATTTCTTCGTTGGTGTAATATTCAATCTGAAGTCTTTTTCCAACCACAAGAATTCTGCAATCTTTCGCCTGGATACGGATATGCTCGTCTTTATATTCCAAAATCCCGCGGTAATTCTCGATCAGCAGCTCATTTTGGCCTGTGACCGATAAAAGTACGCTTCCATAAGCCAAATCTGGCGGAAGGTCAAATGCCCTTACGACATTTTCTTTCAATTCGCTTGAGAAAATTCCTCGTTTTTTCATAGCAGCGGCAGTATCCGTTATAATATTGATACTATTGTATGCGGCATTTACGTCTCATATGTGCATCTTTTTCAATTTTGATTTGATATTTTCCTTTGATACATCCTGTTTTTCTTAATACCCAAAATTTCCATCCAAAGATTCATCATTCTCAATCCAGTCTTTCACATCAACTTCTCGGTATTCATCATCTGTGTCCCGGATAAATACATTTTTTATTCCTGCATTAATAATCAGACGTTTGCACATCGAACAACTGCTGGAGTTTTTGATATACTCGCCGCTGTCTGCTTCGCGTCCGGATAAATACATCGTAGCGCCGATCATTTTTTCACGTTCCGCACTGATAATTGCATTTGCTTCTGCATGTACACTCCTGCACAGCTCGTAACGTTCCCCTCTTGGAATATTCATCTGTTTGCGTATACAATATCCAAGATCCGTACAATTTTTTCTTCCTCTTGGCGCACCCACATAACCGGTCGCAATAACCTCGTCATTTTTTACTATCACAGCTCCATAATGTCTGCGCAGACAGGTGCACCGTTTTGATACAACGTCTGCAAGATCCAGATAATAGTTGATTTTGTCGCGTCTTGCCACTTGTGCCTCCTTTCTTTACGCCAAAACAAAGCTATACAGTATTTCTGTACAGCTTTGTCTGTTTTATGTCATCTTCTGCATTTTTTTCTTAATTCCAGCTCGGATTCCGAAAATATTTTCTCGCCCGTTCCCATAATCTGCTCCGTCTCTCGAATATCTTTGACGAGCTTCCAAAGCTCCACCGGATCTACAGATGCCTTCTGTTCTGCTCCGTACAATGTTTTATTCAGTGTAATATGCCGTTCCACAGAAGTCGCTCCCATCGCAACCGCGCACGTACTGACAAGTGTGCCAATTTCATGTCCGCTGTAGCCGACTTTGCATTGATACCGGTCTCTCAGCGTATAGATCATTCTTAAATTTGCATCCAGACTTACCATCGGATACGTACTGATGCAATGCATCAGCTCAAACGGGCATTCATGTTTCTTAAAAATCGCAACCGCATGATCGATCTCTTCAAAGGTGCTCATGCCTGTCGCTATAAACGTGTATCGCCCTTCTTCGGCAACCGTTTCTAAAAGCGGTTCATTCGTCAGCATAGCAGATGCTATTTTATTATATTTATGGTCATACTGACGCAGAAAAAGCTGCGACGGGATATCATAGCTGGATGCGTACCATACAATTGACTTTTGCTTACAGTATGCGTCAATCACATCAAACTGCTCTTTTCCAAACTCCAGTCCTTCCACTTTTGCACGCCTTGTATGTCCCCACGGCGAATCTTCCAATTCATCCAGATATTCTTTTGTATAAGATTCTTCGATTGTCCGTTTGCGGAACTTCACTGCGTCGCATCCGGCTAAGACTGCTGTATCAATCAGTTTTTTTGCAAGCTCTACGTCTCCATTATGATTAATACCTATTTCTGCTGTAATAAATGTACTCATACTTATCTCCCCTTTCGGAACGCTGTCTAAATCATGACCGGATGAAACGTTATTGTTTACTTGCTTGAAATCAATAACGATGAAACCGCCTTCGATTCCTGGCAGTGTGTTTTTATTTATTATACTAAATAGAGACTTCTGTGTAAAGTACCATAAGGGCGTATCATTCATAATTTCAGAAAAGCAGACAATTTTTCTTACTTTTATTCTCTCTATTCTACCCCTTCGAATATATCCCCTAATGTCATTCTAATATGTGGAAATGTTTTTAAAACAATCTCCTGCTCTGCATTATAATCTTCTTCTTCTTTGTCTGATTGAAACATATAATGCTGTTGCAAAACATAACGTCCGTTTTCCAGATAATAAATTTCAACTGACCCTTGCGGAGACACAATCCAATATTCTTCTACTCCTGTTTTTTCATAAATGTCTTTTTTCTCTGTTTTATCTCTTTTTGCTGTTGTATGGCTTAATGTTTCAACAATAAATTTAGGAACGCCATAATAAGATCCGCCCTTTAATTTTTTTCTATCACATACGATCATAATATCCGGACACAAATAATCATCATTTATATCAGGTTGGTATTTTAAATCCAAATTCTCCATAAATACAAGACATAAACTATTTTTTAAATTATTTCCAATGATTCTGTTTATATTATTATTTATAATTCCATGTTTAAAACCTGGCGATGGAGACGTCTCGTAAATGATGCCGTTTATTTTTCATCTTTTTTACGCTCAAATTCTGCCAATCCTATATTTTCATCCCTTCCTGATACAAATTGTTAATTGTTGTATTAACAATAAAATCTGATTTGTCCAAAATGCGTATACCACTTATTAATAATAATATTACTATTAGCTTCAACATATCTTATATACTTTTACCCTTCCATCTGATAATAATTCAGAATGTGTAATTTCTGTATCATCATTTAATGTTACATATGGATACATTATAATGTGAATCCTCCAAATAAAATTTGATTGATGAACATATTATACATTACTTTCTTTTTATTGAAAAGCGTCAATCAGCGGAATCCCTGTTTTTTCCTTATCCACATACTTACTCAAACCCTTTTGGTTCAGATACCGATTTATTTGTTCATCCGATTCCCATATAACCAAATAATCATACGCTTCTATCTGGTCTTGTTTCTCCTGAAATTCCTCCGCCCTGACAACAAGAATGTCATTTGACCAAAGTTCATATCTTGTCAGGTAAAAGAAATATCTGGCATCATCATCTGATCCATTACAATAAATAAAACAGGAATCCCCTTCTTCCAAACCGTCTCTTTGAATCAATTCCTGCAACAAGTTTCGTTTTGTACCATCAAAATCCGGAGCCTGATAAAGCAGCGGCAGACGTTTATGAACCTGCCATACAAGCGCGACAGAAAAAAGCGCCGCTGCTATCACATGCATTTGTACCTGGTTCATATAGCTGCTATGACGTATCTGGTTTGCCTGTACTTGTGCAAGAGTCCTGGCAACATCTGTTATAACAACTACTGCGATTCCAAAAATAAAAATCAAAACAGAAAGCACATACCTGTCGTAACTGGCCAGCCTTGCAGATTCGCCCATCGGCATGGAAAATACGTACATTGCATACAAAGATATCGTATAAACAGCCAGACATCCCCACGAAGACGCGAGCAGCACAACAATGGTTTTCATCATTTTTTGCCCGCGCAGCAATGCTGCCATCATAAGCAGAAACACCGATAAAATCAGCATCATTTTCACTTCTACGCTTTCGGGATTTAGAAATCTTTTTAAAATTTGAACCCCAATTCCTATCATATCGTCTGCTGTCTTTTTTGCCGCCATTTCCTCAAAATGCGCCAGATTCATCGAATGTTTCGACGACATGCCATCTGAAAACGCAAACGCCACATGCCGTTTCCATAAAAACATCGTAATAAGCGGCGCGAACAGACCTGTACACAAAAAACAAAGCTTCTTTTGTTTCAGTTTCTTGTTATGATAAACCGCAAAAAACAAGAGACATACCGCATAAAAAAAGATACCGCTGTTTTTAATATTGATTAGCAGTATCCAAATACCTGCCGCATGATACAAGACCCTTTGCGGATTGTGTTTCTCCTCGTATATCATCGCAAAAGCAGCTACGCCCGCCAGCGGCAGCAGCGTATCTACGCGCAGTTCATAAATACTGTTATTTACTGACAATGCCCAAACGCAAAATAATACAAATATAAATACTAAATTTCGGTTCTTTTTTTGTATAAATACAGCCATGCAGGACAAAAAACTGATCTGCATCAATAATTGTGCCCATAACATGCAGCCGTCCGATGATCCGGTTACAAGGCATACTGCATAAATAAATAACGAACTTCCAAGCGGATAAGACTGAAACCGGATGACATCATCTTCAAAATTCGGCATCCGGTTTTCACGCAGCATATCTTTGACAACGGTTGCCCAATGACTGAAATTATCATATTTCGTTATATGCGCTCCTTGCAAAATGCAGAAAAAATATACAACAACGCATAATAAAATACCATAAAACAGCAAACTGCGCCTGTTCATCCTGTTTTTTTCTTTCCATGACCATACGAGTAAAAAAAAGCCTCCGGCCCAAAGCAGCCATACCATATGCGGCAGCACATTTAGCAATCCGGCCAAAAACAGCAGATTGCTTGTCCATGCACAAAAAAGCGCCGGAGCAAACTCTATCCGAATCTGAAATTTTTGATGAAAAAACAAAAGATAGCCCGTCATCGAAAAAACAAACAATGAAAAGCGCAGTAGGAGTTCCATAGCAGTAGGATCCTTTCTTGTCCATGTTACCCTTTTTTAAACAACATCTGTTTCAGGCTGATCGTAAACAGATTGCTGCTGCATTTCTTCTCTCGGAATACCCAGTTTTTTTGCACATAATAACTTACTACAAAAAGAATCGTATCGACAAACAGTTTTACAGAAATTTCCGAAAAAGAAGTATGTCCGCAAATCAGCCATACAAGCTGCGCACTGCAGCATAATTGCACAGCGCACAATGCATAGTACTTTTCCAGTGTACTTTTTGCATTTTTATGCTGTTTAAAAACGACGTTTTTATTTACCGTATAATTATATAACGAAGATAGAATGCGTGCACAGGCGGCAGCAATCCAGATTTTTGGACCCAGCGGCAAAAAACCAAGTAATAAAATCAGCAAACTGTAAATGCCGTAATCCATAAGAAATGATGACAGAGATGCAATCGCATACTTCAAAAACGTTGAAAAAATTTGCCCGTAGATTGCTATAGAATCTGCAATCGGCCGAAAATGCGTTTCTTTATTATCATCTACATAAACGGTCTGTATGGGAATCTCTTTCATTGGCGTCTGGGTATGCAGCGCTTCAATGAGCATATTTGTTTCATATTCAAACCGTTCGCCTGCTATCGTTAAATAATCAGGAATCAGCTCATTTGGAATTGCACGCAGACCGGTCTGTGTATCCGAAATCGCTTTTGCATGACGGTCGTCAGAGTCTTCCTGCTTTGCACTGCCAATCAGCAAACGTATCATATGCCTTGTGATTTTATTGCCGAATCTGCTTTTAAACGGTACCGATGGATTGTCAAAATCCCTGACGCCAAGAATCAACGATTTCTGATACGCGACCATTGCTTTATCCAGCTGAATCACATCTGCAAGCGTATGCTGACCATCTGCATCCACCGTAATAACACCGGCATAACGATCCTGATATTTCTGACAATAATAATTAAATGCGTCTTTTAAAGAACGCCCTTTTCCCATATTCACCGTATGTACCAAAAGATCACATTCCGGTCTGGAACAGATCTTATCAAATAGCAACCCTGTTTTTGGGTTACTGCCGTCGTTAACAAGTATAATTTTTGAAAAACCATTTGATATGAAATCCTCAACATAAGAAATCAGTCGTTCATCCGGATTCAAAGATGGAATAATCAGTACAGAATTGCGAAACATTTATCATCACTCCTTACATCAAAATTCGTATTTTGTTATTTTGCAATTCATACTGTATTTTAATCAAAATTAGAAATTTTTACAAGTTAGATCGTCCTAAAAATTTCTTAAGATTTTCTTAAGAGGTATTTGTCTTAAAAAGTATTTGTCTTCACTCCCAGGTGCAAAAACTCCTGAGAAAACAGCACAAATACAGCTTCTGATGGTTTACCTGCTACATAATCCGGGAACTCTTTTAATTCCTCACTCACAACCCCGTTCCTTCCATCTGCATTCAGGAAAACTTTTGTCCAATTCCAAATTTCGGACACACGATTATAGTAATGAGGAGTAGCCTTCCTCTGCCAACAACAGCTTAACATACATTTCGCCCTTACTTATGATACGGTTCCCCATAACACACCCAAGTGCGAAAATTGGATCTATATTATTCTGTCAAATAAGGCAGAACACTTGTAAATGCTCCGCCTGCTGCCATCCTGTGTTTAGCTAATATGATATTCCTCATAAAGTTCCTGGCGGTATTCTTCATCTTGTGATACCCTGATAATATCTGATAACCGACCGTCTTCATTTAGTAACATTATTAGCTTAGCTATCTTTTTTTCTCCAATTTATTCCCCGATTTTCCCTGTCACGCATTAACACTGTCATATACTCATGCCTCTGATTCTGTTTTCATGTAGCGTTCTGCTTCTTCGGGTGAAAGATTATATTTTTCTTGTATTTTCTGAAAAATTTCGATATCTGGTATATTGAAATCTCTTAGTGAAGATATCGTACCTAAAATACCAACCTCCATTCCGATTTTCCGGTTTTCCCTGTCACGCATTAACAATGTCATATACTCACGCCTCCATTCCCGATTTTTCTTCGCCTCTTCCACAGCAAGTTTCAGTTTCTTCACAAGTGTATCTTCCGATGGCTTTCCTGCCACATAATCCAGGAACGCTTTTAATTCCTCACTCACAGCCCCGTTCCTTCCATCTGCATTCAGGAAAACTTTCTTTGCCCCATCATTTAATATGACCTCTGAATCTTCCTTACAGGCATTCTCAAAAGTATACATATAACGGCCTTTCCCAAATAAATCGGAGAGGCATATAAAAATAATGTAACTATTGTTCAGTGTATCATAGTCCTGCCCTTTATCAACCAACTGTAAATCTATCATGCTCTGATAATATCTGGTTCTCCCTGGCAGGTATTTTGAAGTGACAGCCTGCATTTCTATATCATATACTGTGCCTTTCCCATCATTTACATACACATCCAATCGGACGCCTTTTGCGTCAAAATCCTCTTTTATTGCCTTTTGCAGTTCCGGGTATTCTACATGGTCAATATCCAAATCCGGAAGAACCCTCTGCAATAACTCTTTGCACAGCTCCGGGTTCTGCATGACCTTTCCAAACAAAAAATCATTGGATATGCTTAACTCTTCCCATTTTAGCTGCTTTGCCTCAATGTTTTCCATAATTAACTACCTGCTTTCTTCCCATAAACGACTGCCGGAAAACTCTGTATGTCTTATAGGCTTTCTATCTTCTAACCTTATTATACACAGTCTACCGGCCAATTACAATACACACCGAACCCGTCTCACAACATTTGAAAATCATAACTTCTGTCCAGTTCCAAATTCCGGACATACGATATATCCCAGGTTATATCTGAACCAAAAGCCTCTACAAAATCCGCTTCTGTTCTGTTTCCTGCACTCATCCGACTTTTCGCCCTTACTTATGATATGGTTCATGGTTCATAATACGATAGCTCCTGTAAATCTGTTCCAACAATATGACACGCATAAGTTGATGTGGAAATGTCATTTTGGAAAAACTGAGTTTAAAATCGGCCCGTTCTAACACCATATCTGCAAGGCCAAGTGATCCTCCAATTACAAACACCAGATGGCTTGTGCCATAGACACCCTGCTGTCGTATTTTTTCAGACAGCTCTAAAGAATCCATCATTTTTCCTTCTATAGCCAGAGCAATGACATATGCATTCGCTCGTATATGTTTCATCAATCGCTCTCCTTCCATCTCCCGTATCTTTCTGTTTTCGGTTTCTGACGCTTCATCCGGCGTTTTTTCATCTGCCGTTTCTATGATTTCCAGCTTTGTATATCGGCTCAGACGCTTTTGAAACTCAGCCACAGCGTTTCGGTAAAACGTTTCTTTTATTTTTCCAACAGCAAGAATTGTTATTTTCATAGCGCTAACTCCTATATGTTCGCACGCAGCAGTTCCATTGATGATCTGAACGGTTGCTGTGAATATGTTTTTGCTCCGTTTTCGAATTTACCATAGATTTTCGTTTGAAATGTGGTATAATAAATTCATCATATCGGATTTCGCTCCGAATGTACAGATAAAATATAATAAACAGGAGGAACACTATGTGGTGTCCAAAATGTAAGGCCGAATATCGTGACGGCATAACTATATGTGCGGATTGCGGCTGCCCGTTAGTAAAAGAGCTGCCCGTTGAGATTGACAGCGCTCCGGCGGAAAATAAAGCAAAAATACTCAGTCAGATCGACAGCCATGAAAATCTCCATGCACTTTCTGACGGGACAAAAGCTTATGTGGAAATGGAAACAAAATACGAAGATATGAAGTCCACCGCCTATTCTTTTATTCTTGTAGGCGCTGCAGGCATCATCCTGATGCTGTTCATGTTTGTCGGTATCATACCGCTGCAGTTCGCCGCTTATATGAAAAGTATTATGGGGGTCGTAATGGGGATCCTCTTCCTTATTTTTCTTGTAATTGGCATCCGTTCTTATACACAGCTGGGCAGCTTAAAATTACAGGTAAAAAAAGAAGCAGAAGAAAGAGAAGCAGCAAAAACATGGTTTTTCGAAAACTTCCATGCAAATACTGTTGATGAATCATTGGGAATGACGCCGGAAGAACCACTGCAGCAAAAATATTTTAAACGCAGCGGTTTTATGAAGCAAAAGCTGTCACAGCAGTTTCCTTCTTATACGGATGCTTTTTTGGATTATTTAACAGAACAATTTTATGAAGAATTATTTCCACAAGATTAAAATACATCGCAAACTGTTTTGAGCGATACAAACTGAGGAGGATCTACCAAGTATGAAATTATTAGAAGAAAAAGTATTAAAAGAAGGCATTGCAGTGAATGAAAACATCTTAAAAGTGGACGGATTTATTAACCATCAGATTGATCCAGAACTGATGAAAATGATTGGGGAAGACTTTGCTGAGCATTTTAAAAATCAGGGCATTACAAAGATCATTACAATTGAAAGCTCCGGAATTGCACCAGCCTTAATGACGGCGTATACGATGAATCTCCCGCTGCTGATTTTAAAAAAGTCGCCATCCAAAGTGTTAAACGAAAATATGTACCAGACAATTGTTACTTCTTATACAAAAGGTTCGAGCTATGAACTGACACTTGCCAGCCATTTAATCAATGCACAGGATCATGTACTGATTATTGATGATTTTCTGGCTAACGGAGAGGCTGCAACCGGCGCCATTCGGTTAATACGCAAAGCCCATGCAACAGTCGCAGGTATTGGCATTTTAATTGAAAAATCATTCCAGCCCGGACGTGCGAAACTGGAAGAACAAGGTTTTTACGTTTATTCTCAGGTACGTGTCTCTAAACTTGGAGCCGGCATTATAGAATTGACATCATAATCATAGCATAATCATCTTACCATATTATCATAAATATAAAAAACCGGCTCAATCATCAGATCCTGTACGCACAAGCGGTAAACTTTGCCCTGATGCATAACATAAAAACGCTCGTGCGTCCGGATAATTGGCAAAGTTTAGTGATTGTGAATATAAATAACGATATCACTGATTTTGAGCCGGTTCTTATGCTGTTCATCTATTCGTAACATTACGGCTGATACGTATAGCTTACTTGTTTCACCGCACTGCTGTTTCCATTTGCGTCCGTTACAATTACAGATAGTACGGAACTGCCTTCCGGCATTGTAATGCCACCGGTATATAACGTCCCGTTTTGCGGAGTCAATGCATCCGCTGCCGACCAGCTGTAATATGCCTGATATCCGATCGGAACATCGATGGTGATTCTCTGCTGTGATGTGTATGTCCCGCTTTGCGGATAAACAGCCGGCTGTTCGATCTGGGTAGCGCCTGATAGATTCTCAGCGCCATCTGTTCCTTCCATACCGGACATCATACCGGTATCAGAAATTCTGTTTACCGCATCGATACCTATCTGATATTCTCCGGATGTTTCCTCTCCATAAGCTCCTCTTTCATTTTTACAGACCGCACGCACAGAATAGATATAACCTTGTTCTAATGGAATTGGAGCTGTATATAATACACCTTTTTCCTGCGGCGAAGAGCCATCCAGCGTGTAGTAAATACTGTTATTTCCTTCACTTGTAATGGCAAGCGTCTGATTGGCATCATATACACCCGGCGTCAGCTCTAAATACGGCGTATCAACCCAATATTCCCCTAACATAGCTGCTATGGCAGAATTTGGCGCATCTGCCGCCAGCTTTTCAATACCTTCCTGATTTTCATCTTCCAGATATAACGCCAGCAGCTTTTCATATGCCTGATAGTTATCTGCATCCAGACTGATAATTTTTTGCAATGTTTCTTTTTGCAGCTTGCTGTCTCCGTTTTTTTCACAAATCGTATTTTTCAGTCCCAAATATGCAAGGCTGTCGGACTCTTCTTTTAAAAGTAAATCAATAGAACCCAGCGCACCGGAATAATCTTCTTCTGACATCATTTTTAGGCAGTTTACGTATTCCGCTTCTTTTTTTTCATATACATAATCTGTAGAAAACCGTTGCAAAAAGAATGTTAATCCTCCAAATACAGCTGCACCGGCTAATACCGCAAGAGCCAGCTTTCCCGGCTGCTTTTGATGTATTTCATCATCATAATCACTTTCTTCCGGTTCATTTATTTCTCCAAATTGATTCCGTTCTCTGATTGTTCTCATTCCTTTCTGATCTTTCATGTCTGCTGCTGTCTGCAGCTCTGCCTGCTGTCCATACAGCATTGATTTCCCGGATATTCCGGAAATCGTCTCTTCTTCCCATACCGTATGAAGCAGCTCTTGTTCCATGTTTTTATAGTTAAACTCCTGTGATGCCGTTTCATTGCATTTCATCTTTTTGATGCTGCCTCCTTATCGCGTCATAGCCTGCACACAATTATGCATTAACATAGCAATTGTCATTGGGCCGACTCCGCCGGGAACCGGAGTAATTGCGCTGACATGTGAAAGCACACGATCAAAATCCACATCTCCGCACAGCTTTTGATCTTCCTTTCTATGAATACCTACATCTATAACGACGGCTCCTTCCTTAATATATGATTCATCAATCATTTTTGGCTTTCCAACAGCGACAATTAAAATATCTGCCTTTTTACAGATTTCCTGTAAATTGTTCGTCTTAGAATGGGCAATCGTAACCGTCGCATTCTCCCGCAGCATAAGCAGCGCCATCGGCTTTCCGACAATATTGCTGCGTCCGATTACGACACAGTTTTTTCCTGCAATGGAAATATCTGACCGCTTTAACAGCTGAATCACACCTGCAGGCGTGCAGGAAACAAAGCCCTCAAGTCCGCTGACAAGAGCGCCTACATTTTGCGGATGAAAACCATCTACATCTTTTGCAGGTGAAATTGCCTGAATAATCTTGTTTTCATCTATCTGCTCCGGCACTGGAAGCTGTACCAGAATGCCGTTTACTTTTTCATCCGCGTTTAATTCTGCAATCAGTTCCAGCAGCTCTTCTTCTGTCGTTTCCTGCGGCAGCTCGTAAGAACGAGACTCGATTCCAATGTACTCACAGGCACGCTTTTTATTGCGCACATAAACGCTTGAGGCCGGATCTGTTCCGACCTGTATGACAGCCAGACAGCCTTTGATGCCCTGCTTTTCTAACTCAGCTGTTTTCATTTTCAATTCGTCTTTGATTTGTTGTGAAATAAGTTTCCCATCAATTAATTTTGCCACTGCTTAACTTCCTTTCTGCATGTTCTTTCCGTTTCTTTATGAAATTGCCATTCATTTTTATGTCATATTTTATTAAATTTACAAAACTTCTTCTTCCTGCTGTTCAACGATTCCGGACTCATTTTATCAAATTTACAACGATTCCGGACTCATCTTATCAAATTTACAAAACTTCTTCTTCATACTGTTCAAACTGTTCCGGACTCATCATAATCTTACGCGGCTTCGTACCCTCTTCCGGACCGACGACTCCGGCTTCTTCCAGCTGATCCATAATACGCGCCGCACGATTAAATCCAATCTTAAAATATCGCTGTAACATGCTGACAGATGCTTTTTCTTTATCTATTAACAGTTTTGCGGCATCCGCAAAATAAACATCTCTGTCATCTGCTGCAGAAGTGTCCCCGGATGCAGCAGATGACGACGACGCTGCATCTGCAACCTGTTGTTCGATGGCGCTGCTGTATTCTGACATACCGTTTCGTTCTGTCAGAAATTCCACTACATCCGATACTTCTGAATCTGATACAAAAGCTCCCTGCACACGAACCGGCTTTTGAAAACCTTGCGGATAAAACAGCATATCTCCCTTTCCAAGCAGCTTTTCCGCGCCATTCATATCCAGTATCGTTCTGGAATCAATGCCTGATGTTACCGAAAAGGCGATACGTGACGGCATATTTGCTTTGATTAGCCCTGTAATGACATTTACGGATGGTCTTTGCGTCGCTATAATCAGATGAATGCCGGCTGCTCTGGCCAGCTGTGCCAGTCGGCAAATGGCATCTTCCACATCTCCTGGCGCAGCCATCATAAGATCTGCCAGCTCGTCCACGATAATTACAATATAAGGCATTTTCTGAGGCTTATTTTCATCCGGGATATCCGCAATTTTTTTAATCTTTGCATTATACCCTTTCATATCCCGCACGCCATAATCCGCAAACTTCTGATAACGATCCATCATCTCTGATACTGCCCAGTGCAGGGCTCCGGCTGCTTTTTTCGGATCGGTCACAACCGGAAGCAGCAAATGCGGAATGCCATTATAGACGCTTAGTTCGACAACTTTTGGATCAATCATAATTAACTTCACATCGTCCGGATTTGCTTTATAAATAATGCTCATGATAATCGTATTAATACATACGGATTTTCCGGAGCCGGTTGCCCCCGCAATCAATAGATGCGGCATTTTACAAATATCCGTCACAACGACCTGTCCGGCGATATCCTTTCCAGCCGCAAACGCACATGGAGAAGTCTGTTTGCGAAACGCTTCTGATTCGATCAGATCACGGAACATGACCGGAACAGTTTCTTTATTCGGCACCTCTATCCCGATCGCAGCTTTTCCCGGAATCGGCGCTTCTATACGAATGTCCGCTGCCGCCAGATTCAACTTGATATCGTCTGCCAGGTTTACGATTTTACTGACTTTTACGCCCATTTCCGGCTGAATCTCATAGCGGGTCACGGATGGACCGCAGCTTACGTTTAAGATCGTCACATTGACGCCAAAATTTTTTAACGTTTGCTGCAGCTTTAACGCCGTCTCCTGTAAATGTTCTCTGGAATCCCCTGTTTGATTCGGATTGCCGTGACTGAGCAAATCTACCGGAGGCAGGATATATTCTCTTTTTATTTTCGGCTGAGCCTGCGTCAGCTGCATCTGTACTTCAGCTGCTCCTCCGGCCGCTTCTGCTGCCGACTGCTTTGGCTGTTTGTGAATTTGAGCAGACGGCTGTTTCGATAAATTCTGCTCCGAAGCCGTTGATACCGGTTCAACTGCCGATACCCTTTTTGGCGCTGGCGCTGCAGCCTGAAGCTGCTGTGCAATCAGCTCTTGTGCCGAAACAGGCGCTACATCAGGAAAATCATCTTCGAAAGTTTCAGGCGTATCGTCCAGATGAAATATATCATCCGTCTCTGTTTCATTTAATGCAAAATCAGATGCTTCTGGAGCTGTTTCGAAAGTTTCTCGTGCATCTTGCACATTTGAATCTGGTTCGTACGAGCTCATGATTGTCTCCGGTGAGCTTACAACATCTGCTTCATCTGCCGTTTGTCCCATTGCCGTACCGTTCCATGCGTCCGGTTCATACATTTGGTCCATCTTATTTTCTGTATCAGAAGCTCCCGGAAACAATTCAGAAAAAATATCACTGGATCTGAACAAAAGATCATCGTCAGCATCCTTTGCTGGTGCACCTTCCATTTTTTGAGGCGCAGCTGAACCGTCCGGCGCCGCAATTGTTTTATTTTTTTCCGTTTCACCTGAACTATTTGGCTGCAAAGCCACTTTACGGTTTGTTATTGGAATAATATTATCGATAGTTTCCAATTCTGCACCCGTTTTCGCAGCTGGAAACGGCATCGTTTCTGCGTATCCCATGCCTGCCGCGGCCAAATTCTGCTGTATCTGTGGTTCTTCCTGCTGCATTGGCTGCTTCTGCCGCATATTTACCCTGTCTGTCTCCGTTGGACGAGGCTGATTCATCATATAAATCGGAAAGTCCTGCAGCAGCGCCGGATCCGGCCGTATTTCATTCAAATTATCTGAAGCGCCGGATGTGGTCGTATTTTTCAGACTGGTATCTATCGATACCCCGCTTACTTTATTATCCATGCGCCGCTGTCTGCGTTCCTGATATTGCCTGTGCTGACGGATCGT
>CAJUBQ010000088.1 GCA_910584595.1 uncultured Eubacterium sp. | reverse complement strand
ACAGGCGGCGAAGCCGAAGCGGCGCCTTTAGCTGCTGGCGGCAGCCAGGGCGAATTAGGCGGCGCGACCGTCCGGTTCCACAGCCTGGATGCAGAATGCTTAGGGCTTCTTGCATTCTGGAGCGGACACAGCAGACGGGGCAGATTTTCTCTCCCAGCGTCCGAGTAGCCATAATGTAACACTTTTTGAAAATTGTTGCATTTCCATTTAAGTTCGCGCCTATGCGGACAACTCCCATCTCCCAGCGTCCGGGAATCCAGAATCGCAGCAAATTATCTAAAATGTCTCTTTTTATATTTTCTTCACACTTTTTTTATTGACTCCCCCAAGTCTTAGCTGTATAATCTAACCCAGTTAGCTTTTGAAAGGAGGAACTATTATGGCTGAGAAAGCACAGATAGAACTGGTTCTTGCCAAAATGAAACAGGCGCGTCCGGCAGAGTTTTTTAAATGTATGGATGAAACACAAGCCGGTATCGGCGCGGTGCTTCGATTGCTGTATGAATCCAGCGGGACGGTGACAGCAGGAATGATTAGTGACAGTCTGCAGATTAGCACAGCGAGAGTGGCAGTGCTGTTAAAGAAAATGTCTGCAAAAGGTTTGATTTCAAAAGAACGCGGTATTTTGGATGCAAGAACAACGGTTGTATGTCTGACATCTTTTGGAGCACAGGTAATTGAAGAAATACAAAATCACATATATCGACAGATCGGTCTTGCTATTGATACAGTAGGGGAAAGCCGGTTATTAGACTTTATCGCTACAGCAGATGAATTGCGTAGTGTGATGGAGCCTTTTACGTTTCATTTTTAAGTTTGCAGGCAAATGTCTGTTTTTATTTATTATAAAATCTAATGGGGTTAGGAACTGTAAAGAAATAATGCAGCAGCTATCATCAGGTAAAGGAGTGATTCAGGAATGTTAAAGCTGTTCAAAAATCTTAAAAAGGCGGAATGGACATTAGCAGTTGTTTCCGGCGTGTTTATTATCATGCAGGTGTGGCTGGATCTGACAATGCCGGAATATATGGCGCAGATTACCTCGCTGGTACAGATGCCGGGAAGCAGTATGAGTGAAATCTTGCTTGCGGGCGCCAAAATGCTGCTCTGTGCGCTTGGAAGTCTGGCGGCTTCGGTTGTTACTACGATATGTGCTGCAAAAATTGCAGTCACGTTTGGCGGCACACTGCGCGAAAAATTGTTTCGCAAGGTACAGTCTTTTTCTATGGAAGAGATCGGACGCTTTTCGACGGCCAGTCTGATTACACGTTCTACAAATGATATTACACAGATACAAATGCTCATTGCTATGGGACTGCAGATGCTTGTGAAAGCGCCGATTATGGCAGTATGGGCGATCTTAAAAATTGCAGATAAGCAGTGGCAATGGACACTGTCAACGGGGATTGCGGTATTGACGCTGCTTGTAATAGTAGGAACAAGTATGGCGCTGGTCATGCCGAAATTTCGAAAGATGCAACTATTAACGGACGACTTAAACCGTGTGACACGAGAAAATCTGACCGGGCTTCGGGTTGTTCGGGCATATAACGCAGAATCTTATCAGGAAAGGAAATTTGAACAGGCGAATGACGCATTAACAGGAACAAACCTGTTCGCACAGCGTGCGATGTCTTTTATGATGCCGGGGATTCAGCTTGTAATGAGCGGACTTTCACTTGCAATTTACTGGATTGGAGGAGTGTTAATCAATCAGGCCGGCATATCGGATAAAATTCAGCTGTTTTCAGATATGATGGTATTCTCTCAATATGCCATTCAGGTTGTGATGGCATTTATGATGCTTGTTATGATCTTTATGATACTTCCGCGTGCAGCTGTCTCTGCGAAGCGTATTCTTGAAGTTTTGGATACGGAACCGGTGATTTTAGATGGGACGAAAGCAGAGAGTGCGAAGGGTGTGTCAGGTGAAGTGGAGTTTCAAAATGTTTCGTTTCGTTATCCGGATGCGGAGGAGTGTGTGCTTAAAAATATTTCATTTACGGCGAAAAAAGGCGAGACGGTTGCATTGATAGGTTCTACGGGATGCGGAAAAAGTACGGTAATTAACCTGATTCCACGGTTTTATGATGTTACAGAAGGAAAGGTTGTTGTAGATGGTATGGATGTACGTGCATATACGCAGCACAGTCTCCGTAATAAAATCGGATATGTATCGCAAAAAGCAACTTTATTTACGGGAACCATTCGGTCAAATATTGCTTATGGAGAGAATGAAAGAGCAGACATTTCAGAGGATGAAATAAAAGCTTCGGCTGTTACCGCACAGGCGGATGATTTTATAGAAAAAATGGAAAGCGGATACGACGCCTATGTCGCACAAGGCGGTTCCAATTTATCCGGCGGCCAGAAACAGAGAATTTCAATTGCACGAGCGATTGCAAGAAAACCGGAAATACTTATTTTTGATGATTCATTTTCTGCACTGGATTATAAAACGGACCGTATTCTGCGTCAAGCGCTGGATAAAGCCTGCAAAGATACGACACGTATTATCGTAGCGCAGCGAATTGGCACTATTCGTGACGCGGATAAAATCATTGTGCTGGATCATGGGCGAATTGCAGGAATGGGAAGGCATCAGGAACTGTTGGAACATTGTGAGGTATATCAGCAGATCGCGCTTTCACAGCTTTCGAAGGAGGAATTGGCATGATGAGAAGAAAACGAAGGGACAACGAAAAAGCGAAAAATCTGATTGGCACATGGAAAAAATTACTTGGATACTGCCGCCGATATCTTGTTGTATTTCTCATCGCCATTCTTTGTGCAGCAGCAGGCACTATACTTACTCTGGCTGGTCCGGATCAATTGTCGAATCTGACGGATGCGATTACCGAGGGGATTGCGCCGGGGACTTCGATAGATATGGATAAAATCCGTGAAATAGGTCTGTTTTTAGTTGGTTTGTATGTGCTTAGCTATATTTTGTCAGCAGTGCAGGGATGCCTGATGGCGACAGTTACGATGCGGGTATCGAAACAGATGCGGTCTGATATTTCCCGCAAAATGAACCGTCTTCCGATGTGGTTTTATAACCGTACGACGACAGGTGATGTACTTTCGCGTGTAACAAACGATGTAGATACGATCGGTCAGTCTTTGAATCAAAGTATCGGACATTTGATTTCGTCGCTGATTTTGTTTTTCGGAAGTCTGGTCATGATGCTTGCTACAGATGGATGGATGACATTGACTGCAGTGAGTGCGAGTTTGCTTGGTTTTATCGTCATGTTTGCGATTATGGGCAGAAGCCAGAAATATTTTACGCGTCAGCAGAGACATTTAGGTGAAATCAACGGTCACATTGAAGAGATCTACACCGGCCATACAGTCGTAAAAGCCTACAATGGAGAAGAAGATGCACAGCGAACGTTCGATCAGATGAACCGTAATCTTTGTGAAAGCGGATTTTTTGCACAGTGTTTATCCGGCCTTATGATGCCGATGATGGGATTTATCGGAAATCTTGGCTATGTGGCGGTCTGTGTGGCGGGAGGCGCTATGGCTCTGCGTGGCAGTATCAGCTTTGGCGTGATTGTAGCTTTCATGATGTATGTCCGCTATTTTACACAGCCATTGTCTCAAATTGCACAGGCAGTCCAGTCGCTGCAGTCAGCGGCAGCTGCAGGAGAACGTGTATTTGAATTTTTAGAAGCGGAAGAGATGGAAGATGAGAGCGGTAAAATGGAACACTTAGACAGAGTAGACGGCAGCGTAGTGTTTGACCATGTAAAATTTGGCTACGAAGATTCTGATACTACGGTGATTCATGATTTTTCAGCAAAAGCAGAGCCAGGGCAGAAAATTGCAATTGTCGGGCCTACCGGAGCAGGAAAAACGACTATGGTCAATCTTTTGATGCGTTTTCATGAGATTCAGGGCGGTGAGATCCGTATTGACGGAACGCCTGTCAGCAGGATGAAACGGGAAACCGTACACGAGCAGTTTTGTATGGTGCTGCAAGATACCTGGCTGTTTGAAGGGACTGTGCGCGAAAATCTTGTTTACTGTGCAGAACATGTAAGTGAAGAAAAAATAAAAAATGCCTGTCGTGCCGTTGGTCTGGATCATTTTATCCGCACACTGCCCAAAGGGTATGATACGGTATTAAATGACCAGGTCAATCTGTCCCAGGGGCAGAAGCAGCAGCTTACGATTGCGCGTGCCATGATTGCGGATAAGCCGATGCTCATTTTAGATGAAGCGACTTCTTCGGTAGATACACGTACGGAACAGCAAATCCAGGCAGCGATGGACCAGCTGATGGAAAATCGTACATCATTTGTCATTGCGCACAGGCTTTCTACAATTAAAAACGCAGATTTGATACTTGTTATGAAAGACGGCGATATTTTAGAAAGCGGCAGTCATGAAGAACTGATGCGTAAAGATGGATTTTATGCGGAGCTTTATAACAGCCAGTTTGAACAGGCATGTTAGCGCCCCATCCGGGACGCTGGTATTTGTCAGTTATCATCGAATGGGTGATCTGAAAAGCAGAATTTATCAGAAATTGCAGGAAAATATTCGCTGTTCAAGAAGCTTGCAGGAAAATATTCAGAATATTTGCAAAAAAATGGAAAATCAAGTGACGAATCAGGAATCCGGAATTTCGCTGCAGGCATACTTGAGATATGCCGGAATCGGTTCTGTTGTTTCGGCTTCGGAAAGGGGTAGTGTACAATGAATTGCAGATATATTACGATAGAAAGAGAATATGGCAGCGGCGGGACACAGATTGCCCGCCAGCTGGCGGCACGTAAAGAAATCGCCTGTTTTGGCAGGGAAATACTGGAAGAGGTTTCAAGGGAAAACGATATTTCGGTTGAAAAGATCGAGCGTTATGAAGAAACAGCGACGAACAGTATTTTATATTCCGTCTATATGCTTTCGCAGATGGCTGCAGGCAATGCCGATATGCTTTCCAATGAAGGACATATCCATGTCGCAGAACAGTCTGTCATCCGTCGACTTGCCGCAGACCATCCGGCAGTATTTCTTGGGCACTGTGCGTCTGAGGCTTTGAAAGAATACGAGGGAGTCGTAACGGTATATATCCGATGCACCGATGAAGCTGCAAAAAGGAAACGTATTATTCAGGAATATGGGATCCCTGCTGTCTCGGCAGAGCAGGTCAGACACAAATATGACCGTAAACGTGCCATATATTATTATGCAAATACGGCGCAGAAATGGGATGATCTTCGCAAATATGATCTTGTATTAGACAGTGGCAAGCTTGGGATTGACCGTTGTGTGGATGTACTTGGTGCATTGATGGAGCATTAGAAGGTTAACAGAATATTCTTGACAGCCAAAATTCATTTTCGTATAATTATTTCATTCGATGAAAACCGAGTC
This sequence comes from uncultured Eubacterium sp., assembly GCA_910584595.1. Lineage (GTDB taxonomy): Bacteria > Bacillota > Clostridia > Lachnospirales > Lachnospiraceae > Eubacterium_J. Next base: position 14,643 of record CAJUBQ010000088.1, on the reverse strand, counting down.
GGAGGTGACCGAATGAAATTTTATGGACGTGAAAAGCAAAAAAAACAGCTCCACCAGCTGTTTCAGTCAGATTGTCAAAAGATTGCGCTGATATATGGAAGGCGCCGTATAGGAAAGAGTGAATTAATCCGGCAATGTCTGAGAGAAACGAAAGTTAAAAGTATCTATTATGAATGTAAGCAGACAACCGAATGGAACAATACGGACAGTTTGTCGGAAATTGTATCGGATGTATTTGGCTATCCAAAGCTGGCATTTGAAAGTATCGAGCAATTGCTAAAATTTTTGTTTGAACAATCGCAAAAAGAAAAACTGATACTTGTGTTGGATGAATATCCTTATATTCGGGAAAATGTAAAAGGGCTTGACAGTATTTTACAGGCGCTTGTGGATCAGTATCAATATGATTCCGGGATGAAGCTTATTGTCTGCGGTTCTTATGTGGATACCATGAAAAGCCTGCTGTCAAAGCAAAATCCACTCTATGGGCGTGTAGATCTTACGATTGATTTAAAACAGATGGACTATTTTGAATCTGCATTGTTCTATCAACAGTTTTCTGAAGAAGACAGAGTGAGGCTATACAGTGTGTTTGGTGGAATACCTTATTATAATCGTCTGATTGACAGTGAAAAAACGGTAAAGGAGAATATGATAGATCTGATTGCCTCACCTGGTGCAAGGCTGGAAAATGAAGTATCTATGTATCTACATTCAGAGATTTCCAAAATCACGAATGCTAACGAAGTATTTGAAACTCTTGCCAAAGGATTTTCAAAATATAAGGACATTTTGGATCAGTCGCATGTATCCAGCGGCCCAACGCTGGTAGATGTATTGGACAAACTGATCCGTATGGATTTGGTAAAAAAAGAAGCTCCTATCAATGATGAAAATAATAAAAGGAAAGCAGGATATTTTATCATCGATAATCTGTCTCTTTTTTATTATAAATATATTTTCCGAAACGCTTCTCGCATGAGTGTTATGGATCCGGATATTTTTTATCAGAAATTTATCCATACAGATTTTGAGACACAGCATGTACCGCATGTATTTGAGGATTTGTGCAGACAATATCTGATTCGGATGAATCGTATGGGAAAGATCGAGGAACCATTTGAAAAAATTGGGAAATATTACTATGATGATCCTGTGCAGGGGAAAAACGAGGAATTTGATATTGTAACAAAAGATGACCAGGGTTATATTTTTTACGAAGCAAAATTTAAAAAAGATCCAATCACAAATAAGATCATAGAAAATGAAATAGAACAGGTGCAAAGAACCGGGCTTTCATGCTACAAATATGGTTTTTTCTCCAGAAGCGGTTTTGCATGTGCAAATCATAAGGACTGTATTTTTATAGATTTAAAGGAACTGTATTTGCAGTAAGGAACTGTTCCATCGGTTACGGTTGCATTTTTTCGAAAGAACATGTCAAAATCAATCACAGCAGCCCATATAAATAATTTTGACATGCACTTTCGGAAAACGGTTATGACGATAAAGTGATCTGAATGTGCACAATCTCCGGAAAGTTAAACAGCCGCAGCGGAAAAGAACTGTTCCCAAGTCCCCGGCTGATAATTTCCGTCGTATTGTTTTTCGTATGCGCTCCGGAAGTATATTTGGGAAGAATCCCCTGATTTGGCGCATAAAGTCCATCGGTAAACGGCAGACGAACCTGTCCTCCGTGAGCATGACCGCACAGTACAAGATCAAACGGATACCGGCTGTATAAAGAAAACAGTTCCGGACGGTGGGAGAGCAGAATTTGAAAATCTGCTCTTTTTTGTGTACGTTTTGGTTTGTCAAGCATTTCATCCAGCGTTTTTTTGATGTATCCTGCATATTTTTTTCCTTTGATATGAAAGATCGGATCATCCAGCCCGCTAATCCGATACGTATATCCGTCTTTTATAACATCGACGGAACGATTGACCAGCAGATGAACGTTGCACTTCGAAAGCGTTTGTTTCAACACCGGGAAATTGCCTGCGATCGATTCGTGATTGCCCCTGACAAAATAAATCGGACAGATGCTGGAAGCTTTTTGCAAAAAAACCGCTGCATGATGATGTGGGGCGCCATCTACGAGATCACCGGTAATCACGATGATGTCGGGATGTATGGCTTTGATTTTGTTTAGCAGTCTTGTCTGGCGCCAGCCAAATGTTTTGTTATGCAAATCCGATATATGGACGATGGACAGGGAAGATACGCGCTTTTTCTCCTGTTTTTTCTTTTGCTTGTATGCCAGCTTATGTGTGGATACCGAAATATAATTATTGGATACATATCCAAAGAGCAGGAATGGAAGTAAAAGAATCAAGTGCATGTCAGTGCCTTCTTTCTATATTTGGGTTGTTTATAGGATCAAAGGTTTTCTATTTTGTCAAAAGTTTTCTATTTTGTCAAAAGTTTTCTATTCACTCAAAAGTTTTCTATTCAATCAAAGGTTTTCTATTCAATCAAAGGTTTTTTATTTTATCATATGAATGATAAGCGATTATATGCGAAGAATCTTAAAATGCATGCAATCTTTTTATGTAGTTAAATATTGACTCGGCGTTTTCCCAAATTCTCTTTTAAATGCTTTTAAAAAATTTGAATAATCCCCGAAGCCACACTGATAGCATGCATCCAGAACCGAGCTGCCATTTCGCAGCATATTTCTGGATACGATCAGTCTTTTTTTCATAATATACTGATAAAGCGACAGTCCTGTAAACTGTTTAAACTGTCTGCTTAAATAATATTTGCTTGTATAATGTCTGGCGGCCAGATGTTCCAAAGATAAATCTTCCGTAAGATTTTCATTGATATATACAAGAATCTCATTAATCTTTTCGTTTTCGACAACGTCATATTTGATGGAATCCGGCGTATCATAATACGCTCGGCTGATCTGTACGAGCAGTTCTGTCAGATGTGCAGAAGCAAGGGCATAGCTTCCGATTTCGCTGCCATGCTTGGCTTCGGATATTTTGGAACAGATCTTTTTCAAATATAGGATATTTTGATTGTCGGGGCGTATCAGGCGATAATCCTTTAAAGCGGCGTCTGTAAAACAGGCGGTCAGATCTTCGCCATAAAAATCCTTTAAATGTCCAAAAAAATCATCTGCAAGCCAGATGACAATTCTTTCGTAAGGCTTGCCGGGGTGGATATCCGGACGATGGATATCCAGACTTCCTGTTAAGAGAATATCTCCGGGACGCAGGCTGTAATTTTTTCCTTCGATAATATAATTGACATTTCCGGATAAAAAGAAAAAAATCTCATAAAAGGGATGCTGGTGAAATTCTACCGTCGGAGGCGACTCGTTATAAGTATGGTGAAATTCAAAGTACCGTTCTGTCATAAATTGACTTGGATTAAATTCTTCTTTGTACATAATGCATAAAAACCTCCCTTCATATTAGATAAAATGCATAAAACAGAAGGATATATGGAATATTATATAGCAAGATTCACCATATTTCAAGCTGGAACCACCATGTGGTTAACGAAATTTTCTGCTATACTGAATCTATCAAAAACAAGCCGGCTATGTTTTAGAAACAAACAGAAAAGGAGGACGAAACAATGAAACGATATCGCAAAATACTGCCTGCGATCTTTGGAGTTGGAATGTTAGCCGCGGCTCTTTCCGGCTGCGGAGGAAACGATGGCGGCAGACAGATTGTCCGTATCGGACATAATCAGGCGACTGACCATCCTACAAATGTTGCATTATTGGAGTTTGAAAAATATGTAGAGAGCAAGCTGGGAGACAAATACAATATTGAGATTTATCCAAGCGAGCTGCTCGGTTCTCAGACAGATATGGTGCAGCTGACACAGACAGGAGCTATTGATTTTTGCGTTGCCAGCAATTCTATTCTGGAGACATTTTCAGAAAACTATACGTTGTTTAATCTGCCATATTTATTTTCTTCGGCAGATGCCTATCATATGGCAATGGACGACCCGGAAATTGTAGAGCCTATTTTTGAATCTACCAAAAAGGCCGGATTTGAAGCAGTCACATGGATTGATGCCGGTACCCGTAACTTTTATACCGTATCGACGCCGATCGAAAGCCCGCAGGATTTAAAAGGGTTAAAAATCCGTGTGCAGCAGTCGCCTACGAATGTGCGGATGATGGATTTGCTTGGCGGTTCTGCTACACCGATGGGATTTGGCGAAGTATATACTGCCTTGCAGTCCAAAGTTATTGATGGCGCTGAAAATAACGAAATGGCGCTGACTTCAAACGGTCATGGGGATGTCTGCAAATATTATTCTTACGATATGCATCAGATGATTCCGGATATTTTGATCGGCAACTGTGCATTTTTGGACGACTTATCCGAAGAAGACAGAAACATCTTTGAAGAAGGATTTTTATTAATCAACAAAGTGGAGCGTGAAGAATGGGTAAAAGCTGTAGAAGCGGCAAAGGATAAGGCGGCAAACGACCAGGGCGTACAGTTCCTTTATCCGGATACAAAGCCGTTTCAGGAAACATGCGAAACGATGCATGAAGAGATGCTTAAGCAGTATCCGGATCTGAAACCTATTTATGATAAGATTCAGGATCATAACGAACAGCATCCGTCAGAAGCGGAATAGGAGGTGTATCAGATGAAAGCATTTCGAGATGGAATTACAAAGATTCTAAACGGGTTGGCAGGCATCAGCTTTCTTGCTATGGTTATTCTGACCTGCTGGCAGGTATTGACCAGATATGTATTGAAAAATCCATCTACCTGGTCTGAAGAACTGGTAGGATATCTTTTTGCATGGATGAGTCTGCTTGGCGCATCGATTGTAACAAGTGAACGCGGACATATGAATATACCGATTATTGTTGAAAAATTCAATACATCCGTACAAAAAGGGCTGTTATGCTTTGGAGAAGTGATTGCGTTTTTATTTTCCGCTGTTATCCTTGTGTTTGGCGGGGTGCAGATCACAACGCTTGCCATGGGACAGATGACGTCTTCTCTGGGCGTACCGATTGGTATTTTTTATATTGTTCTGCCATTATGCGGCATTTTAAATATGATCTATACGGTTTTGAATATTTTGGATATACTGAAAAACCAGCCGGAAGAAAAGGAGGCGATGTAAATGGCAATACAGTCACTTGTAATTATTTTGGTTATTCTGCTTTTGCTGCTTGCTTTGGGCGTTCCGATTGCATATTCGATCGGTATCTCCGCACTGGTAGCTATCTTGCAGACGGTTCCGCTTGATGTATCCGTTGTTACCGCAGCGCAAAGAACGTTTGTCGGCATGAGCAAATTCAGCCTGACAGCCATTCCGTTTTTTATCTTAGCCGGAAACCTGATGAACCAGGGCGGGATTGCAAAGCGTCTGGTTGATTTTGTAATGGCTATTCTTGGAAAGCTTCCGGGAGCGCTGCTTGTTACGAATGCAGGGGCAAATGCATTGTTTGGAGCTATTTCCGGTTCTGCATCTGCAGCCGCGGCAGCAGTCGGAAGCATGGTAAAAGAAGGAGAAGAAGAACAGGGATATGACCCGGCGTTATGTGCAGCAACCAATGGGGCGTCCGCGCCTTCCGGGCTTTTAATTCCGCCTTCTAACGCACTGATTACTTATTCTCTGGCATCCGGAGGAACATCCGTAGCGGCCTTGTTTTTGGGCGGATATATTCCGGGTATCCTTTGGGCATTATGTTGCATTATTGTAGGCATTATATTAGCAAAACGCAAAGGCTATCAGGGAGCGCAGGGAAAGTTTGACTGGAAAAATTTAGGAATGGCGACACTTCGTGCACTGCCGGCGTTATCCTTGATAATCATAGTAATCGGCGGCATCGTGATCGGAGTCTTTACGGCTACGGAAGGTTCTGCGGTTGCAGTAGTATATGCGCTTGTGCTGGGTATTTTTTACCGCAATATTACGTTAAAATCTTTTTGGAAAATTGTGGTAGATAGCGCTAAAATGAGTGGTATGGTCGTATTTTTGATTGGCGTTTCAAATATTCTTGGATGGGTTATGGCATTTATGCAGATTCCGCAGGCTGTTTCTGCAGCGCTGCTTGGACTGACAGATAACTATATTATTATTTTGCTGATTATGAATGTGATACTTTTAATTGCCGGTACTTTTATGGATGTAACGCCTGCCATTCTTATATTTACACCGCTGTTTCTGCCGATTGTGCAGACGTTTGGGATGCATCCGGTGCATTTTGGGCTGATTCTTGTCTATAACCTTTGTATCGGGAATATTACACCTCCGGTAGGAAACACTTTATTTGTGGCGATTAAAGTAGGAAACACCACGTTAGCAAAAACGATCCCATATATGCTTTGGTATTATGCCGCAATTCTGGCCGGACTGCTGCTCGTGACTTATGTACCGTTTTTAAGCACCGGACTGCCGATGGCCGCAGGGTTAATTTAACGGATCTGAAAAAATAATATAAAAATAATTAAAAAAGGAGGAATTTTTTATGCAGATGACATTTCGTTGGTATGGAGAAGGAAATGACAGTATCACTCCGCAGATGATTAAACAAATACCGGGAGTCACCGGGCTTGTCTGGGCCTTGCATGACAAGCAGGCGGGTGAAGTCTGGGAAGTGGAAGAGATCGAAGAGGCAAGGCGCCAGATCGAAGGCGCGGGCTTCCATATGGAGGTTGTGGAGAGTGTCAACGTACACGATGATATAAAAATCGGACTTCCTTCCCGCGACCAGTATATTGAAAATTATAAAACGACGCTTCGAAATCTTGCAAAATTTGGCGTAAAAGTAGTGACGTATAATTTCATGCCGATTTTTGACTGGACAAGAACGGACTTGTTTCATCCGTTAGAAGACGGCTCCACAGCTTTATTTTATGAAAAAAACCGGATACAGGACGACTACAAAGAGATGGCGGATTATATTTTAAACAATCTGCATGGGATGACGTTCCCGGGATGGGAACCGGAACGGATGGCAAAGCTGGATGAATTATTTGAAGCATACCGTCCGGTAACCAAAGAAAAGCTGTGGGAAAACCTGAAATATTTTCTGGAAGCCATCATGCCGACCTGCCACGAGACCGGAATTAAAATGGCAATCCATCAGGATGATCCGCCATGGGATATTTTCGGGATCCCTCGTCTGCTGTGCGACAAGGAGTCGATTGGACGTTTTCTTAAGATGGTAGATGATGAATATAACTGTCTGTGTCTGTGCTCCGGTTCTCTTGGGGCAAATAAAAACAACAATGTTGCAGATATTGTGCGTACTTACTGTGACAGGATCGCATTTGCGCATATCCGCAATGTAAGACATTATCCAAACGGAGATTTTACGGAGGCTTCGCATAGAGACTGTGACGGAGATACCGGTATTCTGGAAATTGTAAAGGCTTACCATGACTGTGGCTACACCGGTTATGTACGACCGGATCATGGACGTCATATCTGGGGCGAGCAGTGCAGACCGGGCTATGGGCTTTATGATCGTGCGCTTGGCATTATGTATCTGTGGGGATGCTGGGATATGCTGGAAAAGACAGAAGGAAAGGTGGGAAAATAATATGAAAGAATTTATGGATCAGGATTTTTTGTTATCAACCCCAACTGCAAAATGGCTCTACCATGAAGTGGCAAAAAAGATGCCGATCATCGATTATCACTGCCATATTCAACCGCAGGAAATAGCTGAAGACCGTAAGTTCGATAACATTTCGCAAGTCTGGCTGGGCGGAGACCATTATAAATGGCGGCAGATGCGGTTTGGCGGCGTACCGGAAGAAATCATTACAGGAGACGCCGACCCAAGAGAGAAGTTTCGTGCGTTTGCATCTGTGCTGCCACGGCTGATCGGCAATCCGATGTATCATTGGAGCCATCTGGAACTCAAACGCGTGTTTGGCGTCGAACAGCCTTTGAACGCTGACAACGCTGACGAGGTTTATGACCAGTGCAATGAAGTGTTGTCAAAATACTCCGCAAGAGAACTGATGCGTATGTTTCATGTAAAAGCGGTCTGTACGACAGACGATCCATGTGACGACCTTCACTGGCATGAACAAATAGCCGCAGATGAAACGATGGAAATCAAAGTACTCCCGGCGTTTCGTCCGGACAAGGCGGTAAACATTGAAAAAGAAGGGTTTGCAGACTATATTCGGACATTAGAAAAAGTAACCGGACGAAACATCCGGTGTACAGAAGACGTGGCAGCAGCGTTATGTGACCGGATAGACTTTTTCGCTGCACATGGATGCCTGTGTGCGGATCACGGACTGGATTACTGTATGTATGAAACACCGGATGCGGATGCGGCTGACCGCGCATTCCGTACGGCGATGGAAGAGGCTTGTCCTGCAAAAGCAGATGCCGATACGTATAAGACAATGGTCACGATTGCATGTGCAAAAAAATATGCGCAAAAAAACTGGGTGATGCAGATCCATTTTGGCTGTCTGCGCAATAACAATAAGCCGCAGTTCGCAAAGCTTGGCCCGGATACCGGTTATGACGCCATCAACAGTCAGTCAGGTGTTGAACATGTAGCTGCGTTATTAAACGCATTTGAGGAAAATGAAGGACTGCCAAAGATGATTCTTTATTCATTGAACCCGTGTGATAATACAGCGCTTGTGACCATAGCCGGATGTTTCCAAAAAGATGGAAAAGCCGGATGGATTCAGCAAGGCAGCGCATGGTGGTTTAACGATAACCGTACAGGCATGAGGGAGCAGCTAACAGAACTTGCGAATAATGGCATGCTTGGCGTTTTTGTCGGAATGCTTACAGATTCCCGTTCTTTTATCAGCTATACAAGACATGAATATTTCCGCCGGATCCTTTGCGAACTGATCGGCGAATGGGTAGAGAGCGGACAGTATCCGGATGACCATAAGCAGCTTGTAAAATTAGTAGAAGACATTTGCTATCACAATACAAATGCATTTTTTGGATTTCAGGTTACAACCTAAAATATCAGAAGCAGCAGTTCTATCGTTAATCGGAACGGTTACTAACAGAAAGGGGAAGAAAGTATGAATTTACCATTAAATATTGATTTTTCAGGAAAAGTAGTTGTAATTACCGGTGCAGGCGGAGTACTGTGCGGGACTATGGTACGTGCGTTTGCACAGGCAGGAGCGAAAGTGGCAGCTTTGGACTTAAATGAAGAAGCTGTAAAAAAGCTTGCGGATGAATGCAAAGCAAACGGTTATATTTGTGAAGGGTACAAAGCGAATGTTTTGGAAGCAGACGTTTTGGAACAGGTGCATGCGCAGATTTTAAATGATTTTGGCCCATGCGATATTTTAATCAATGGCGCGGGCGGAAATAATCCAAGAGCTACCACAGACAACGAATATCATCATGAGGCGTCTGACAGCCAAAAGACATTTTTTGATTTGGATACAGATGGCGTAGACTTTGTATTTAAACTGAACTTTCAGGGCACATTAATACCAACCCAGATATTTGCAAAAGATATGGCAGAGAAAAAAGCAGGATGTATTTTGAATATTTCTTCGATGAACGCCTACATTCCGCTGACGAAAATTCCTGCATATTCTGCAGCAAAAGCAGGAATTTCCAACTTTACACAATGGCTTGCAACACACTTTGCAGGAACGGGCATTCGCTGCAATGCCATTGCGCCGGGATTTTTAATTTCCAATCAGAACCGCGCACTGCTGTTTCAGGAAGACGGCACGCCGACCGCACGTGCACACAAGATACTAAGCGGTACGCCAATGGGACGGTTTGTCGAAGGGGAAGAATTGCTTGGAGGAGTATTCTTCTTGTGTGATGAAAAGGCTGCCAGTGCAGTTACGGGCGTAGTATTACCAATCGATGCAGGATTTTCTGCTTATTCAGGAGTATAAAAAGGAGGAACTATGAGTACAATCCATGAACAATTTGAACAATTTGGCGTTGTGCCGGTTGTTGTGTTAGAAGATGCCAAAGATGCAGGCCCATTGGCAGAAGCGTTAGTAAAAGGAGGACTGCCTTGTGCGGAAGTCACATTTCGGACTGCTGCCGCTGAACAGTCGATCAAAACAATGACAGACTTATATCCGGATATGCTGGTAGGTGCAGGCACCGTTCTTACGACCGACCAGGTAGATCGTGCAACAGGGGCAGGAGCGAAATTTATCGTAAGCCCGGGTTTTGACCCAGAGATCGTAGATTACTGTATCCAAAAAGAAATCCCGGTATTTCCAGGCTGTATTACACCGTCTGAAGTGGCGCAGGCAATCAAAAGAGGGCTGAAAGTCATCAAATTTTTCCCAGCTGCTCAGTTTGGCGGCGTAGACACCATCAAGGCGCTCGCAGCCCCTTATACGTCGATCAAATTTATGCCGACCGGAGGAATCAATGCAAAAAACTTAAAAAATTATTTAAGCTGTGACAAGATTCTTTGCTGCGGCGGAAGTTGGATGGTCAAAGCAGATCTGGTGAATGACAAAGAGTTTGATAAAATCTGCGAACTGACAAAAGAAGCTGCCGAGCTTGTGAAAAAAATCAGAAAATAAAAAATAAAACATCAGGAAGATATCCCAAATTGGGAAGAAACAGGTGACGGAAGAACTCAGTTTGGCATATCTTCTCCGCGAGAGCGGAAAGATCAGATCTGAGATATATGGAGGAACGATTCTTTGCAATACCGGAAAGATCAGACTAAGATATATGGAGGAACGATTCTTTGCAATACCGGTAAGATGAGATCTGGGATATTATGGAGAAACTATTTTCAGTAATATCACATAGTTTAGATAGGATATATGGAGGTAACAAAAATGGATTTAAATTTGCGTGATGCAAAAGAATGTAAATATGATGCGGTGTCACTCGGTGAGGTTATGCTTCGTCTGGATCCCGGAGAAGGGCGGATACGTACGGCAAGATCATTTCGTGCATGGGAAGGCGGCGGAGAGTACAATGTCATACGTGGGCTGCGCAGATGCTTTGGTATGCATACAGCTGTTATCACAGCATTTGCAGATAATGAAGTAGGAATGCTGATGGAAGATTTTGTACTTCAAGGCGGTGTAGACACTTCTTTGATAAAATGGATGGAAACAGATGGCATTGGCCGTATTTGCAGAAACGGCATTAATTTTACAGAACGAGGATATGGCATTCGCGGGGCAGTCGGTTGTTCTGACCGGGCAAATACTGCAATTGCCAAAGCAAAACCGGAAGATTTTAATTTCGATTATATTTTCGGAGAACTTGGTGTGCGCTGGCTTCACACAGGAGGCATTTATGCGGCTCTTTCAGAGCAGTCTTGTGAGACGGTTTTATCCGCGATCAAGACGGCCAAAAAATATGGAACCGTGATTTCCTACGATTTAAACTACCGTCCGTCTATGTGGAGCGCGATTGGCGGTCAAAAGAAAGCACAGGAAGTTAATAAAGAAATCGCAAACTATGTTGACGTTATGATTGGAAATGAAGAAGATTTTACCGCATGCCTTGGATTTGAGATCGAAGGGAATGATGAAAATTTAAAAGAGCTGAATCTGGACGGATATAAGAAGATGATTAACCATGCGGCACAGACCTATCCAAACTTTAAGGCAGTAGCAACGACGCTTCGTACGGTAAAGACAGCAACGGTCAACGACTGGGGAGCTATCTGCTGGGCAGATGGAACCGTTTACAAATCAAAAGATTATAAAGATCTGGAGATTCTGGACCGCGTCGGAGGAGGAGATTCCTTTGCATCCGGCCTGATTTACGGGTTGATGACGACACAGGACGCAGAACTTGCCGTTAATTATGGCGCAGCACACGGCGCACTGGCAATGACTACACCGGGTGATACTACAATGGCAAGCAAAAAAGAAGTCGAAGCCATTATGGGCGGCGCAGGAGCCAGAGTGCAAAGGTAAACATAAATCATCAAAATAAAAGCTATTAATATAGAAAGAAAATCATCTGATAAAACAGCTGAATTAATGAATTTAAAATTAAATACAAAACAGATACAAAGACAACTGCAAAAGAAACTGCAAAGAAAAAAGGATGATAAAGGAATTTTATTAAAAAGACTAAGAGAGGAAGATGCATATGGAACATACAAATCCGCTGCTTTTCGAAAGCGATACGGAAAACAAGTTCATTACCATAGGCGAGATTATGCTCCGTCTGACTCCGCCCAATTATGAAAAAATCCGTATGGCAAGCAGCTTTGAAGCCAGCTATGGCGGCAGTGAAGCGAATATTGCATTAGCATTGGCAAACCTTGGTATTGACAGTACTTTCTTTACGGTAGCGCCTAATAACAGCCTTGGAAAAAGTGCGGTACGTATGCTCCGCAGCAATGACGTACACTGTACGCCTGTTATTTTAAGCACACCGCAGCAAACGCCATCCCACCGTTTGGGAAGCTATTACCTGGAAACAGGCTTCGGCATTCGTGCAAGCAAGGTCATTTATGACCGTAAGCACAGCGCAATCACAGAGTTCGATTTTGATACACTGGATCTGCATTCACTGTTAGAAGGTTATACATGGCTGCATTTAAGCGGCATTACACCCGCACTATCAAAAGGATGCCAGACATTAATTTTAAACAGTCTGAAAACAGCAAAAGAAATAGGAATGACTGTAAGCTTTGACGGAAATTTTCGAAGCACACTTTGGACGTGGGAAGAAGCCAGAGATTTTTGTACGCAATGCCTGCCCTACGTAGATGTGCTGCTTGGCATTGAACCATATCATTTGTGGAAAGATGAAAACGACCATACAAAAGGGGACGTCAAAGATGGGATTCCGCTGCAGCCAACCTATGAACAGCAAGATGAGATTTTTCAGGCATTCATAAATCGGTATCCAAATCTGAAATGCATCGCCAGACATGTCCGCTACGCACACAGCGGAAGCGAGAACAGTTTAAAAGCTTTCATGTGGCAGGAAGGACACACTTTTGAAAGCAAACTTTTTAAATTTAATATTTTAGACCGCGTCGGAGGCGGAGACGCTTTTGCCAGCGGGCTTATCTATGCTATCATGAACCGGTACAAGGCAATGGATATTATTAATTTTGCGGTAGCAAGCAGTGCGATAAAGCATACTATCCGGGGAGATGCGAATATTACGGATGATGTAAAAACCATCCAAAACCTTATGAACATGAATTATGATATCAAGCGTTAGAGGGATTCTGGTGCATATTTGGTTCGTTTGAATAAGATAGTGAAACGGAAGACATCTGTCAGTTGGGCAGGTGTCTTTTTGCAACAAAATAGAATAGAGTGTTGCATTGTGGCCACTCGGACGCCGGGAGATGGGAGCTGTCCGGTCTTTTTGGCCTCTCGGACGCCGGGAGATAGGAGTTGCCCGGTCTTCCTGTGCCCGTTCCAGAATGAAAGAAGCCCTAAGCATTCTGCATTTACACTGTGGTGCCGGACGGTCGCGCCGCCAAGTTCGCCCTGGCTAAACGCCAGCAGCTAAAGGCGCCGCTTGGCTTCGCCCCTAATTTTTATACAGAATACTAAGGGCTTCTAACATTCTTCCAAAGCCACAGGAAGACCGGGCAACTCCTATCTCCCAGCTGTTTTTGGGAAATATTGCACGTTTCGTTGCGTGTTTTACATAATATTAATAGCACAGTTTAGAAAAAGAAAACAGCATTATGGGATACAAGCCTTTCGAATGTTATCATTTATCACCACTTTACAGCATTTTATACAAATTGACGTACAAAGCGCTTTCCGATGCATAATAAGTTGCACAACAAAATATACGAAAGAGAGCGACTTTATACGTCAAACTTATTATGCAATGAAAATAATTTATACTGTACGCCAGTTAAATTTACAGTAATAGATATCTTAGAACTTTTTTATACCTACTGTTGAAACGCTGTTCCTGCTGGCTTTATCCATTTTGGCAATGGAATCTGCTGATTCCATCCGGTCACTGTACAGACATTTTTTGTTCTGGATTGCAAAAAAATCGCTGAATGCATTTTATTATGCGTGTTCTTATGCGAAAGCTGATTATTCCAAGTTCATGAATGTCACTGCAGCCATAGCGCAAAGCTTATACCCGAAAAACTGCTGTCACAGCCTGTCTTTCTGTGTATTTTTCAGAAAGTAAATGCCGGAAAGCGGAATCACCCCAGTTTACCCTGTATCTTTCACGAATATACTTTTTTGTTGTACGCTGGGAAATGACGCTTTCAATACCTTTTCGCTCTTTGAAATTGTTCCAACACTTTTCAGAAACGGGAGAAAATTTTCTGAAAAAATATTCTGAGTTAGTGTGAAGCTTTTGAAAATCAGTCGGGAGATGGGAGCTGTCCGGTCTGCTTGTGACGTTGGAAGAATGTTAGAAGCTCTTAGCATTCTGCTTGTAAACCAGGGGCGAAGCCACATAGGCGCGAACTTAAGCGAAAATGCAACAATTTATAAAAAGTGTTACATTCTGGCTGCTCGGACGCAGGGAGAGAAAATCTGCCTCGTCTGCTGTGTCCGCTCCAGAATGCAAGAAGCCCTAAGCATCCTGCTTCCAGGCTGTGGAACCGGACGGTCGCGCCGCCCAGTACCCAAGGGGCATGCTATTCGCCCTGGCTGCCGCCAGCAGCTAAAGGCGCCGCTTCGGCTTCGCCGCCTGTGTATCGGGCAGAATACCAAGGGCCTCTAACATTCTTCC
>CAJUBQ010000087.1 GCA_910584595.1 uncultured Eubacterium sp. | reverse complement strand
CCACAAACTGTGAAGCACATCTCACAGAAAGCATTTTTCAAACACGCTCTAGTGCTCCATCCGGACAGAAATTAGAGGTTAGTACTGACTGATTCACCTCAGTGCAAGGCAAAATTTTGACGGCGATGTGGTTCCATCGACTAGAAATTTTAACGCAGCAATGATGTGAATCAGGCTGTAATAAACTCTAATTTCTGTCCGGATGGAGCACTAGGAACTGTAAATAAATAACTTTTAAACTGCTTGTCTTTTTCTATGAGAGCGCTGTTCAAAAATCAGGCGCATTACTTAAAAGTTATTTCTGAACAGTTTCTTGGAAATTGATAGAAAACAGGATAGAAAACAGGAGGCTTTGACGATGAAGGGGTTCAGCATGAAGGAATATTTAAAAGAGATTGACAGCGTTATTTGCAGGGGGCCATATCAGGACACGTGGGATTCTCTGAGTACCATACAGATTCCGGGATGGTTTGCGCAGGCGAAGTTTGGAATTTTTATTCACTGGGGGTTATACAGCCTTGCGGCGCATGAAAATGAATGGTATTCCAGAAATATGTATATACAGGAAAAAGAAGAATGGGATTATCACCGAAAAACATTTGGCCCACATACGGAGTTTGGCTACAAGGATTTTATCCCGCTGTTTCAGGCAGAGAAGTTTGATCCTTACGAATGGGCGCAGCTGTTCGCGCAGGCAGGCGCAAAGTACATCATGTCGGTAGCGGAGCACCATGACGGATTTCAAATGTATGACAGCGCTGTTTCTCAATGGAATACAGTCCGTATGGGACCGCACAGAGATATTCTGGGAGAATTAAAAGCTGCGTGCAAAAAGGAAGGGCTGCGGTTCTGCACATCTTCCCACAGAGCCGAGCACTGGTTTTTTATGTCGCATGGCCGGGAGTTTGACAGCGATATAAAAGAACCGCTCGTGCGCGGAGATTTTTACTGGCCTGCAATGCCGGAGCCGGAACATCAGGATCTGCAGAGTATGCCGTATCCGTCCGAGGAGTTTTTACAGGACTGGCTTGTGCGTACGTGTGAACTGGCCAAAAAGTATGAACCGCAGCTGCTGTATTTTGATTGGTGGATTGAACATGAAGCGTTTAAGCCTTATTTGAAAAAAGCAGCTGCTTATTATTATAATTTGAGTGCGGATAAGGGAATGTGTACAGCGATCTGCTATAAGCACGACGCTATGATGTGGGGCAGCGGGATTGCAGAAATTGAACGCGGCAGCTTTCGTGACGCAAAACCTTATGTCTGGCAGACAGACACCGCAATCGCCAATAATTCCTGGTGTTATACCGATACGTTAGATTATAAAGATGCAGGTGAGATTATAAGGATGCTTGTGGATATCGTCAGCAAAAATGGAAACCTGCTGTTAAATATCGGGCCGAAAGGGGATGGAAGCATTCCGGATACTGATAAGAAAATACTGGGTCAGATCGGCGCGTGGTTAAAGATCCATGGAGAGGCCATTTATGGAAGCCATGTGTGGCGGGTATCCGGCGAGGGGCCTACAGAAACGGCAGAGGGACAGTTTACGGATTTGTGTGCGCCAAAGTATCAGGAAAATGATTTCCGATTTACCGCAAAAGGCGGCTGCATTTATGTATTTGCGATGCAATATCCAGAGCATGGACAGATTACGGTGCGTTCACTGGCAAAGAGCGAAGATCAGAATCAGCCGAAATTTCATGGGCTGGTGGAAGATGTGGCTGTGCTTGGAAATGAGCGGCCGCCGGAGTGGAGTGTAGATCAGATAGGACTGCATGTGAGGATGCAGATTCCGGACAGGAGATTTCCGGTAGCGCTGCGGGTACGGGTAAAATAATGGCTGGAGAAAAATGTTGTTTTGCATCATGGGATACCATTTGAGGTAAAATATCCGCCATACAGACAGGAAGTATAAGTTACACTTTTACAGGACTTTTTGAACAAACAATTGTATTGTAAGAAATAGAATGCTCCAATATTACGACAATTTTAAATTGCCAGGATAGGATTCTATTGACATACAGTAAAAAAGTTAGTAAATTGTTTAGTGAGAAAGTAGTGGAGGTGTTATATGGCAACAATTAAAGATATTGCACAGCTGGCAGGCGTCTCATCAGCTACGGTATCCAGAGTATTGAATTATGATGAAACCATATCTGTAAACGAGGAAACAAGAGAGGCCATTTTTGAAGCAGCGGAAAAGCTGCAGTACCGTAAAAAGGTAGTATATCCGAAAATTGAAAATGTGGCGCTGTTGTTTTGGTCTTCGGATAAAGAAGAGCTGGAGGATATTTATTACCGTTCGATTTGTGAAGAGATGAAACGCCAGGCAGAAAAGAGAAATGTGCAGATTACGCTTATAGCAAAAAGCGACGGCATAGAGTCTGTGCCGAAAAACGCGAAAGCGTTTATAGGGATTGGATGGTTTTCGCAAAAAGAAATTGACGCGCTGAAAAAAATAACAGATCAGGGTGTTTTTGTAGAAACGTCTCCGGATGAAAGCCTGTATGATTCGGTACGGTCTAATCTGGATTCTATCGTAACACAGATCGTAGACTTTTTTGTCGCAAAAAAGCATACGAATATTGGATTTATCGGGCCTTCCGATTATGATATCCAGACGTTTGAAAAAGTAATGGATGTAAGACAGTGGTCGTTTATTGAAAGTGTGAAATATTATGGATTGTATCATGAGAGAAATATTTATATTGCTGATGCGCTGACGGTAGAAGAAGGATACCGGATTGGAATCAGAATGGTGGAAGAGTTAGGAGACCGGCTGCCGACCGCTGTTTGTATCGCAAGCGATACTTTAGCAGTTGGGATTTTGCAGGCATTTAATGAAAAGGGGGTATTGATACCAAAGAGAACAGAAGTATTCAGTATTAACGATATTAATGTTGCGCAATATGTATCTCCGCCTTTAACGACGTTTCATATCGACATACCTGCTATGTGTGAGAGTGCACTGGATCTGCTGCAGGAACGTCTGATTAAAAAGAGAGAGATCACAAAAACAGTGTATATTAATGGAAAACCGGTTTTTCGTAAAAGCTGTGTAAAATAAAACAAAAGGGAAACCTTTCTGGCTGTAAGGAGCAGCGGAAAGGTTTTTTTTGTGTATAAATTACAATGGGAAATCACTTTGAACGAAGAAAAATACCGTTTTTTTGTGCAACACGATGAAAAATGAAATTCGACTAATTTTATTTTATATATGATTGACAAATTAGTAAATTGTTGCTAATATACTAATAAATAATTTACTAATAAATAAATAAAATATTTATTGAGCGGAGGTAAAACCAAGGAGTGGATAAGAGCTTTATTAGAGGAATGGACATTTCAACACTGTTGGAACTGGAAAAATCGGGGGCTGCATATTATGAAAACGGGCAGCAGAAAGAATTGCTGGATATTTTTAAAAACAACGGAGTGAATCTGATCCGGCTTCGAATCTGGAATGATCCTTACGATGAATCCGGTTGTGTTTATGGAGGAGGGGGGAATGATTTTAACTCGGTATTAAAAATGGCGGAAAAAATTCGAAACAAAGAAATGATGTTTTTGCTGGATTTTCATTACAGCGATTTTTGGACAGATCCAAAGAAACAGGTAAAGCCAAAAAAATGGAAGGAATTATCAGGCGATGCATTAAAAGCAGCGTTGTATCATTACACGGAGCAGATTTTATCGGATTTAAAGAAAAACGATTTGATACCGGATATGGTCCAGATTGGAAACGAGATTACGAATGGTCTGCTTTGGCCGGACGGACAGCTGCCAACGTACCGAAACAGAGAAAAGGAGCAGCCGCATCGTGATTATCAGGCGATGTTTTCGCTGCTGGAACAAGGGATTCGGGCAGTGAGAAGCGCAGCTGGTCAGGCAAAGATTATTCTGCATCTGGATTATGGCGGCGACAACGGACTTTATCGGGAATGGTTTGATGCAGCGACGGACAATGGAATTGACTATGATATGATAGGGCTTTCTTATTACCCGTACTGGCATGGCACGTTGGAAGATCTGGAAGCAAATCTGCAGGATATTAGCAGACGGTATCAAAAAGATGTTTTGGTGGTGGAAACGTCGTATGGATTTACGCTGGAAGACCGGGAGGGGTGTTCGCTGCTGTTTACAAAAGAACTTGCAGCGCAGACAAAATACGCGCCGACTCCACAGGGGCAAAAAGAGTTTATCGAAGAACTGATTCAATGTATCCGCAGAGTGAAAGACAGCAGAGGGAAAGGGTTTGTTTATTGGGAGCCTGCATGGATTCCTGCCGGGTATTCTACCTGGGCGACGCCGGAGGGGCAAAAGTATATGGGCGATACCGCTCCGCAGGGCAATACATGGGCAAATCAGGCGTTGTTTGATTACAATGGCAATGCGCTGCCTGCATTGGCAGCGATCAGAGATAGTTAGCAAAAAAGTGTCAGCCAGAGCATGGAAAAAATCAGGCAGCAGAGAAGGGAGTTACCTGAACGGTTACAAATTTGAAATATCAGCAAGATTAGAAAGCAAGGTTAGAAAGCAAGGTTAGAAAGAGAGGAAAACCAGGATGAAAAAGAAAATGATTTGTATAATACTGGGAATGGCCGTAGCAGGCGCTATGGCAGGCTGCGGCAGCAGCGGAAAGGCAAATGGAAACGAAGGCAGTCAGCAGGCATCGTCTGATGCGGCGAATGGGGCCGGCGGTGGAGACAATAGCGCCATCATCTGGACGAATCTGGAAAATGAAGCTAAGGTATTGTCAGAATATGCCCAAAAGTGGGAAGCCGAAACCGGCAAAAAAGTGGAAGTGATTCATGAGACGGCAGATATCCAGCAGTTTGCGCAGGCGGTAAAAAGTGCGGATGGGCCGGATGGAATCTATGGGTTGGCAAACGACCAGCTGGCTAACTATATTGATGCAGGGCTTGTACAGGAAGTTCCGGATGATGTATATAAAGATGAAGATTATGTAACTGCGTCTGTGCAGGCATGTTACGCACAGGGAAAACGTTATGGGGTGCCTGTAGCGGTAGAGACTAACGCTTTATTTTATAATACAGAAAAAATCAAGGAACTGCCGCAGTCGTGGGAAGAGCTGCTGGAGGCTGCAAAAGAGCAGGGCGGCATTCAGTTCGATGCTACAAGCATTTATTACGATCTTGGATTTTTACGGGCGTATGACAGTTATATTTTCCGTTATGCAGATGGCAGCTATGACGTGGAAGATATCGGACTTGGAAATGAAAACGCTGTAAAAGCGTATGCGTTTATTCAGCAGCTGGCAGCAGATTATAAGTTTATCTCTTCGGATATTACGAGTGACACGGCGAAAAGTAATTTCCAAAATGGAGTGACGGCATTTTACATAGGAGGTCCATGGGATATTGACGGTTTAAAAAGCGCAGGGACGCCGTTTGCAGTAGCGCCGATGCCGCAGCTAAACGGAAAAGATTTTGTAACGCCGGTAGGCACACAGGTTGGATTTGTAAGTGCAAAGTCTGACAGCCAGGAGACGGTATGGGAATTTTATCAGTATTTAATGGAAAATTCTGCAGTTGACGTATACAATGCGGGCGGAAGAATCCCGGCTTTGCTGGCAGCGCAGGATAAAATTGAAAAAAATGAAGAGACACAGAGTTTTATCACGCAGATATCTTATGGGGAACCAATGCCGACTGCCTCAGAATTAGGGCAGGTGTGGACGCCATTTTCGGATAATATGAAGCTGATGTTTAACGGGCAGGTGACGCCGGAGCAGGCAGCGGAATATATCGGAACGCAGGTGGCAGAAGGAATTGAAATGATGAATTCCGGTAAATAAACAAGGTCAGGAGGAATGGGAATGCGTGGAAATAAGAAAGCGGGAAGAATTGCGTATGCATTCATAGCGCCTGCATTGGTGTCCATCTCAATTTTTACGGTTTTGCCAATTGTGTATACAATTTTTATATCATTTACAAACTATAACATGTATCATCTGGATGATTTTAGTTTTGTAGGGATTGTCAACTATTTGGACGTATTAAGCGGGAGTATCAGCAAAGTGTTTTTTCCGGTGCTTGGATGGACGCTTGTATTTGCGGCGCTCAGTACGATTGGGGCGTATTTGATCGGAATGGGGCTGGCTGTATTATTAAATAATCCGCATATGCGGGAAGCAAAGATTTATAAATCTCTGCTCATTGTTCCGTGGGCGCTTCCGGCTACCATTGCCATTTTGGCATGGCAGGGATTGTTAAACGAGCAATACGGCGGGATTAATAATCTGCTTCATATGCTGGGAATTTCCGGCATTCCATGGATGACAGATGTGTTTTGGGCCAGAACAGGCATAA
Source organism: uncultured Eubacterium sp. (assembly GCA_910584595.1). Taxonomy (GTDB): domain Bacteria; phylum Bacillota; class Clostridia; order Lachnospirales; family Lachnospiraceae; genus Eubacterium_J. Next base: position 13,737 of record CAJUBQ010000087.1, on the reverse strand, counting down.
TTATCGTCAATCTTTGGCTTGGATTTCCATATATGCTGAATGTATGTCTGGGCGGGCTTCAGTCGATCGATCCTACTTTGTATGAAGCGGTCAGGATTGACGGTGCATCCAAATGGCAGTGCTTTAAAACGATTACCTTTCCGATGATTACAAGGCTGTCTATTCCACTCATTGTTTCAACATTTGCGTCCAATTTTAATAATTTTGGAAATATTTATATGATTACCCAAGGCGGGCCTGCCAGACCGGGATCCCAGTTTGCAGGCAGTACGGATATTTTGGCCAGTACAATCTATAAAATGACAACCTGGTCGAACCGCTATGAACTGTCAGCGACATTAAGCGTTATTTCGTTCTGCATCGTAGGAACGTTAACATTGGTGAACTTAAATATGTCAGGTGCGTTTAAGGAGGTGGATTAAGTTGGCAAAAGCGAAAATGAAAAAAGGGGATCGCACAACATTGTGGTGCAGCAGAATCATTGTCTGGATTGTAATCGCAGTCGTTATGTTTCCGGCATTGTGGATTATTATGGCTTCTTTTTCAAAAGGCGACAGCTTTTTCATGACATCACTCGTACCGGATCAGCTGGGCATCGATAATTATGTAAATTTGTTTCAGGAGACAGATTTTATGCGATGGGTATTGAATTCCTTAAAATTATGCCTGATCGTTGCGGTAATTCAGCTGGTGTTAACAAGTCTTGCGGCTTATGCATTTTCCAGAATGCGGTTTCCGGGAAAGTCAAAGGGTCTGATGTCTTTGCTTGTTTTGCAGGTCTTTCCAAACAGCATGGCGCTGGCAGGCTATTATATATTAATTTATAAATTTGGGCTGGCGGATAATTTTTTTGCGATTGTGCTTGTTCTGGCAGCGGGAAGCGCTTTTAATATCTGGCTGTTAAAATCTTATATGGATGGGATTTCCAAAGAATTAGATGAAGCGGCTTTTGTAGACGGGGCAGGTCATTTTACAACCTTTATCAAGATTGTACTGCCACTTACCGTACCGGAACTGGTTGTCATCTTTCTGTTTTCATTTATTGGAACCTATAGCGAGTATGTCATTAGCTCCGTATTTTTACAGTCGCCAAAAAATTTTACACTGGCAATCGGGCTGCAGTCTTTTATTACGAACCAGTTTGCGGCACATTGGACACTGTTTGCAGCAGCAGCGGTATTGGCATCGCTTCCGGTTATGCTGATCTTTATGCTGTTACAAAAATATATTCAAAACGGGTTAACTGCCGGCGGCGTCAAAGGTTAATCAAAAAGAAAGGAGAATATCTATTATGAAAAGGAACAAATGGAGTAAGGTTTTATTGGGAGCGGCTCTTAGCGCTGCGCTGATTGCAGGTACGCAGACAGAGGCCAGAGCAGAGCGGGTAAGCAGCGATTATTCTGATTTTATCCGTGGAGCAGATGTATCGATGCTCGGAGATATTGAAAGACTTGGAGGAAAGTTTTATGATGGAGGGGTTCAGAAAGATGCACTGCAGATTATGAATCAGCATGGTGCAAATTATGTGCGGCTGAGACTTTGGGTGAATCCTTATGACAGTGAAGGAAACAGCTATGGCGGCGGCAGCAATGATTTTCAAATGACCCTAAAGCTTGCAAAACGTGCAAAAGCGCAGGGAATGAAAGTGCTGGTTGATTTTCATCTGAGCGATTACTGGGCTGATCCGGGAACACAGTCAAAACCAAAGGAATGGGCAAATTTATCTTATGAGCAGCTGAAATCTACGCTGTATCATTATATGAAAGATACAATGAATGATTTCAAGGCACAGGGAATTGTTCCTGATATGATACAGGTAGGAAATGAGACTTCTTCCGGCATTTTATGGGACGAAGGAAGAATTGGTGGAACATATACAGAGTTTCATCAGCTTGCCGAGTTATTGAATCAGGCGATCACAGGCGTTCGGGATGCCGTTGGCGATCAGACAAAAATCGTTCTGCATTTAGACAACGGAGGAAACAATTCCTTATACCGCTGGTGGTTTGACGGCGTAACGGGATGCGGATATGATCTTGATTTTGATATTATCGGATTGACCTATTATCCGATGTGGCATGGAACGATGGAAGATCTGCAGTATAACCTGAACGATATCAGCGCCCGCTATGACAAAGATGTTATGATTGTAGAGACGGCATATGCGTTTACGTTGGCAGATGGAGACGGACTTGGCAGTTCTTTCAGTCCAGATGATGAAAAAATTGGCGGATATCCGGCATCTGTACAAGGGCAGATGGATTTCATGAGTGATCTCGAATCGGTTATTTTAAATGTGCCGAATAACCGCGGTCTTGGATTCTTTTACTGGGAACCGGAATGGATACCGGTAGAAGGAGCTTATTGGGGAACAGAAGCAGGAAAAGAGTATATCGATGACAACGGACTGTTATCCAATCCATGGGATAATTTAGCATTGTTTGATTTTAACGGAAACGCACTGGAATCGATCGACATTTTCCAGAGACCGGAACAAAATCTGATTGTTAATCCTGGATTTGAAGCGGATGGACTGACCAATGCGCCTTCCGGATGGCAGGTGTGGCTGGATGATGGCGTAGATGCGTCCACAGTGAAAACAGAAGCAAACGGATATGAAGGAGGATATAAATTATCTTTCTGGAACAGTTCCGATTATGGATGCTCCATATATCAGACGGTTACCGGACTGGAAGACGGAACGTATACGCTGTCGGCATGGGTTATGACAAATGCAGGACAAAAGGTAAATCAGCTGTATGCAAAAAATTATGGCGGCGAGGAACTGAATCAGACGCTTCCGGTCAGTGATCTTGGATGGAATAAAGTTGTGATCGACAATATCAAGGTGACAAACGGCCAGTGTGAGATTGGCGTTTACAGTGTCGCAAACGGCGGAGACTGGTGTAATATAGACCATATGATCCTGCGGAAAAAATAAACATAAACAATGAAATATAATGAAAAAAGGCAGGCAGCAAAAGCTGTTGCCACATAAGGAGATAAATTAAAACATTATTGGAATACTACTTATGGGGGATAGCAAAGGCAAAAGCCAGCGTAAGAAACAGAAATGTTTCTTACGCTGGCTTTCTTTTGGTCAAAATATAGAATTGCACATTCGCAAAGGGAGAAAGCCTTTGTAAAACTTTAGGCGGAGGAGGTCGGGAAATATGCGGCGCGAAAAATACTATATAGCAATTGACGAAAAAGTACGAAGGGTTAAACTTATGGAAAAGGCATTATTTGGGCAGACAGGCGGTACATATTCAAGAGTTGGCGATTATTATTTGCCGAATTTTTCAGGCATAGGGTCGAAATCAGAAAGAAGAAGTGTTATCATCATCTTGTTGAGAGGAATCAGTGGTTAAGTGATTGGGCAGGGATCGGACTTTTGAATGGTGAGGTTCCGGCTTTTCATATGTTACAGGAATATGATAACATAAGCAGCAGAGCAGCTGTGAGGCCCAGGTGGATTAATATACGAATTACATCAATGGGGGCGGGGACTGGGAGTTTGTATCTGTTTACGCGGATGAAGGGATCAGCGTGTCGAAAAATAGGATGTCTTGTAGAAAAATGATATTATTTGAAATATTAGGATGGAAAATTAGCAACTTTATTTAAAATGATATCACTTTTCTTTTAAATAATGAGGACCATTACAAAAATTTTATAGTATTAAAATTATATAAAATGAATAATGGTACATATGCAGTTTTGAAAAAATATTTGGTTACAATAATGGCTTTTTTATGTTATTATAGAATATACTCGTTAACGTTGGAAATATATACAAGATTCCAAAATGTAATTATATAGCAACAAAGTATATGCATGCTGGTAAAAACTGTTCTAGGAGTGAACATCGGGTTATGGGTTGACAAGTGATTGCGGGATGTTAGTGTGAATGAAGTAGTAACATAGACATTATTTGATTGAAATAGAGTAAAGAAAATAGATGAAGTGAAAAATATGATAAATATTTCTATTGCAGATAAGGATTTTGATGCAGTATGCCACAGAATATCTGGCGGAATAATCAAGGAAAATATAGGACTTTATAACAAAATATATGGCGCGTGTATAACTGATAAAAAAGACATGAATTATGTGATATATGATGACAGGGAGAATATAACTGGCATTGAAGAAAAGCAATGCAGAATATTTGGGTTTGATGTTGAGAAGCAAATTTTGCTTATGGGAGAAAGCGTTAGGTGTATTTATACTGTTGAACTGATAGACGATGAAAAATATATTTATAATAATTATCCGTTTTTAACAGGAAAAGTAAAAGTGTGTAAAAGATACAACTTTAATTTTGACTATTGTGATTATACAGAAAAGAAAAAAGATATTTTTCTGGACTTTTTGGATTATGCTGAGTGTAATATGGATGGTTTATGGGCTGAAACATATGCAGTTTCGATTTATAATATGCGTTTGTTTAGCAATGTATGCAGGTATAAAGGAAAAAAGTTTGAAGATTATGAAAAACATTTCTTCCATTTTTATAGAGAAGCAGAAAAAGGGATAAAGCCTGTCAATGCTTTTAGAGAAGAATTGAAATCTGGCATGGAAGAGATTAAAAATATGTATAGTCTGTCAAAATACATAAAAAGTAACAGGAGTAGATTTCTTGATAAAAGTGAGGAACTTTGCAAACGAAATGACGGTGTCGGAAACGTTTATCCTGTTAATATGGCTATATGGCTGGGCGCAGTGTTTTATTGGATTTATATGATGGCTTATCATTTAATTCATCGTTGCCATTTTATTATCAATACAGGAATTATAAATTTGCAACTCAATACTTAACGGGGATGTTTTATAAAAAGATTGCAGAAAGAGAAAGCAAAAGAATGGAAAGGGCAATGGGGCAGAGCGGCATTTGTTATAAAGAAAAGGATTGCACTAAGATGTATGGCCTGTATTTTCCTTTGTTTATGACATTCAGACAAAGCATAGAGCTGGCATATAAATTGCTATTTGTTAACGAAGTGTTGAAGAAGTCTAATAGTACAGGGGATGGGCTGCGTGTACTGGTAAAGAAAATGGATACACATGATTTGTTGGAACTGCTTGAATTATTGGAAAATAATTTAGAATCTGACGAATATGAATATCTTTTGAAATTGTCTTCGTTTATTTATTACAATGAAGGAATGGATCCTTCGTTTTCTAGATATTTGACCAATCGTCAATTTGAACTTGATAATTTTAAACACATTTGGATTTATTATGTGGATATCTATAATTATATACAGGAATTTTATCCTATAATGGATGATATTATATCAAGAGTGGAGTTAGGATTTAATATAGACGAAATTTTTTGAATATTTGAATAAGATAACATGGTATTAAGAAGATGTTAGGAAGGTAGATTTATGATGGATGTTACAGTAAATATTACAGGGATCGTTATGTGCTGTAATGAAAGTGTGTGTGGTCTTGAATTGGGCTGCGGTTATAGTATTGAAAAATGTTATTTAGATGACTTTCAGTTCAAAGAAGAAGTTGAAAATGGAAAGAATCAGCTTGTTATTGAGTATATGGGTTCAAGGTTGCAGGATGAAAACGGAATTTACTTTATGTGTTTGAAAAAAGCTGATTCGTTTGAAATAGATAGCCCTCAAATTACCCAAGGTGCGATAACCACTGACAGTGATTATGGATATGAAGAAACGTTTGCTGAATATCAGTTCAAAGAGAATCAGTATTTACACAAGGTTTTTTCACTGCTCCGACTTTTCAAGAATGGAAATATTGGGCTTTTTCAGACATTCTTTGAATACAAATTTAAAACTTTTGGATTTATAAACAATACACACAAAAATACCAGTAAGAACAGCACAAGAAATTCTTTTGATAATCGTAAATATTTGCTTCGTCATGAGGAGATTGATTTGTGCAACGAATTCCTCCATGATTATTCAGGAAAATGTTACGATTTGCTAAAACCTATAATTGATGAATTTATGTGGGGATTGGAGCAGATAGACGAACCTACGGGTTTTGAGCAATATATCACAGCATTAGAAATGGCTCTGCTTCCTGTAAATCAACCAGGAAAAAAGCAAATGCTATCTAATCGTGTAGCGGCTTTATTGGGGAATACTGATATGGAAATCAAAGATATACATGATAAGATGTTAGGGTTTTACCGTCTCCGTTCAGAGTCTTTACACGAGGGAGATGGAAGTAGGATTTCTAAGCAGGAATTGATCGATATGGAAAACTATGTTCGCTTAGTTATTGTTGCGATTATGCAGAAATGCAAGAGCCTGTTGGATGTTGATGATACAAAAACGTGGGGAGATATGAAGGATTTTATTTTAAACGAGTTGATTGTAAATATTCAACAGGCTAAGTTAAATGGCGTATTAGATTGAGTTGATCAATATTTCAGGATAGTTTTATGAACATGGGTGTGGAACTTTGACTGGCCAAATGTTTTTTGGGCAGTTCTAATACTGCCATATTAAGAACGAGGTGTTGATATGACCATGGAGGAAATCCTTTCAGGCGAATCTAAGAATGTGGAGTTTAAGGAGAGCCTGCCAGACAAAAGCATTAAATACATGAAATCGGTGGTTGCTTTTGCAAATGGGACTGGTGGCAGAATTGTATTTGGCGTAGCTGATAAAACAAGAGAAGTGACTGGAATCGGAAAGGAAGATGTATTCAAGACTATGGATTCCATTGCAAATGCAGTATCAGACAGCTGTGAACCAGCGGTTATCCCTGATATTACTTTGCAGACTATTGATGGAAAGACTGTCATAGTGATGGAAGTGCCGCAAGGCAGACAGCGGCCCTATTTTATCAGGTCTCTTGGCCGGGAAAGCGGTGTGTATGTCCGTGTGACCGGGACTACCCGCCTTGCAGATGAATACATGGTCAGAGAATTGATGTTTGAGGGAAGTAACCGCTGTTTCGATCAGTCACTTTGCACAGGCTGTGATATTACAGATGCAGATATTTATGCTTTGTGCAACGCTATGAAAGAGCAGGCTTTGAAGAATGCACGCAGCCAGGAGCAGAAAGATGCCGTCAGGGATGTGGGTCTTCAGCAGCTGTGTTCCAACGGTATTTTAATTGAACGGAATGGAAAATACTACCCATCTAATGCCTATGCCATTCTGACCGGCTGTGGTGCACTTCATGTGGTAACGCAGTGTGGCGTGTTCAAGGGAACTACGAAGGAGACATTTGTTGACCGGAGAGAGTATACTGGACCAGTCTGGGAGCAGATTGATCAGGCATATCAGTTTGTACTGCGGAATATTCATATGGGAGCTGCGTTTGAAGGAATTTATCGGCAGGATATTTATGAAATTCCGCCGGATGCCATTCGGGAGCTGATTATTAATGCCGCTGTGCATCGCAGCTATTTAGACCACGGTAACACGCAGATTGCGGTTTATGATAACCGTCTGGAAATCACTTCTCCAGGTAAAATTCCCATGGGGCAGACACTGGAGCGGATGAAGGAAGGCTATTCCCAGATTCGTAATGAAGCCCTGGCTTATGCTTTTTCATATATGAACCTGATTGAGCATTGGGGCAGCGGCATTCCCCGCATTATAGCCAGAGTAAAAGCTGCTGGATTGCTGGAGCCAGAGTTTATTGGCGGTGAAGTAGACTTACGGATCAATATTTATCGGGGTCAGATTGGGGTCAATAATCCCAAAAATGATCCCGATGACCTCGATAGCAGTTTTAAAGATGAATTTGATGACCTCAATTGTGATTCGAAAAATGACCTGGAATTTCGACTGATAGAGGTCATCCGCCGAAATCCGGAAATGACGCAGAAAGATTTGGGCGAAAAGCTATCTGTATCTGCGTCAACTATTAAGCGTATACTGATGAAAATGAAACAGGAAGGCAAGGTTATCCGTGAAGGCTCTAATCGTAAGGGGAAATGGATTTTGTTGATAAAATTTGAAAATGCAGAGGATTAGACAAAAACTGATAAGTTTAGATAAAATTTATACTTTATTTACAAAATATTATTAGTCCGTGATTGACAGAATCTGAGGAAGGGATAACTGTGTCGAAAAATAGGATATATTGTAGAAAAGTGATATTATTTGAAATATAGGATAGAAAATAATCTTTTTTCAAATGATATCACTTTTAAATATAGAATAATGTGCAATAAAAACAGATGTTGAGACATGTAATGTATTATGGTAATACAGATATAGTTTATATAATTTGGGTAAAGAATGTGTATAAAGTAAAATTGAGAAACTTTGGTATAAAATAAATGTAAAGGTATGAGGAAAGAGAGGAATGGCTAATGACGCAAATAAAGGAAAAATCAATGGATTTGATTCGGCAAATGCCGGAAGAGCACATGTTCTATGTTATAGATATGCTTCAAAACCTAAAAATATCAATAGCAGATAAAGAGAATGATAAAAAACAGGCTATGGCGGCATTTCAAAATTTGCAAAAGTTTAGAGGCAGGCTGCCGGAAAACTTTGATGCTGACAAAGAATTGGAAGAAGCGAGGAATGAAAAATATGGTAATCCTGGTTGATACAAATATTATTGTGGATGCGGTCGCAGAGCGGCATCCTTTTGCAGTAAATGCAAATATAATAATAGAAAAATGTGCCAGAAGGGAAATTACTGGCTTTTTAGCTACATATAGTATTTCTAATTTGTTTTATATTTTGAGAAAAGATTTTAATCCAGATGAGCGCAGAAATTTTATTAAGGATTTGTGTAAGATTTTTTATATTCCCAATTTGGATGAAAAGAAAATTTTGCAGCATTGGATAATTACGGATTTACAGATTTTGAGGATTGTCTGCAGGAGGAAAGTGCAGTTGAAGTAGCGGCAGATTATATTATAACACGAAATCCAAAGGATTTTACAAAATCAAGAGTGAAAGTTATCCAACCGGATGAATTTGTAAAAATATTAGGATGATAAAAGCAAAGAACTATATTGGAATTGCTATTAATTTCCAAGTAGAGAAATGGTCCGCATTTTGACTTGACAATTAGACATAATGCAGTTTTTGAATTTTTAAGTTCGACAAATGACAGGGCTGCTTTAGAAAACATGTTAAAAGAAGTAGAGATAATAAAAAATAAATTATTGAAACTAAGAAAAGAAAGGAACAATGCGATTTCCAGAAGAACAAAAAATGAGATAGCGTTGAAAGAATTAAGATCTTTAAACAGAACTATGAAAACAGGACAAATTTCCTGTATGGATTGTGGCTCTACACATATTGCTTATGAAAGCGCAGATTTTGAATTCTTTTTTGATATTTCAACAACAAAAATGAGGAAACAGATTTTAGACGCAGTTCAGGAAAAGGTTGACATATATAATGAAGAAATAGTACATTTAACCAATGAAATTACTATTTGTCAAAAGGAATTAGATTCTTGTATGGAAACAGTTGATGTTCCAGTAGAGGCATTGCTTCTGGTGAAACAAGAAATCGAGGGAGCAAGGGGTGCAGATAAACGAATAAAAGAGATTGACCATGAAATTGGAAGGTTATCTGGCCAGCTGGAGATAACAGTTGCAATCTCTGAAGATGTAGAAAAGAAATCCCGAAAATTGCTGGATAATATTGTCGCCCAGATGAATGATTTTTATACTCAAGTTGATATAATGGAAGACAGGCCGTATACGGATATATTTACTACACGAGATAGGACTTATTCTGGCAGTGAAGCTACAGAATTTCATTTGGCAAGAATGTATGCTTTTGCAAAAAGCTTACAACATGATTATCCAATAATTGTAGATTCATTTAGAGCCGAAGATCTGTCGTCAGATAGGGAAGCAAAAGTGATAGATTTATTTAAAAAATTAAATAATCAAATTATATTTACTACAACCCTAAAAGAAGAGGAAGGCGAAAAGTATTCGAAACAAGACAAATTAAATAATATTAGTTTTAGTAGCCATACAACCAATAAAATGTTGTCGGTAACATATGTTGAAAGGTTTATGCAAGCAGCAGATGAGATGATGGTAACAGTTAGAGATAACTAAATTGCAAATAAAGGAGTGTGGAATGATTATGGTATCTAGCTGGAAATATTGTTGGTGAAGTCAAGATACTGCGGTTCTACGAAGATATGGATTAATAATATTATGGTTTATATGTTATAAAAAAGATGTGAGATGTAGACAAAATACAACAAGCTTAGATAAAATTCATAATTTATTTACAAAATATTTTTAGTCCGTGATTGACAGAATCTGACGATGGCGATACTGGTCGAAAAATAAGGTTTATTGTAGAAAAGTGATAGAATTTGAAATATGAGGAGCAAGTAGAAATCTATTTTCATGAGGGCAAAGCGAAATTCCTGCACACTTTCTGACTGGTATTTTGCGAAACTGCTATTCTGATATGGAAGCATTTTCATTGTACAGTATGTGATGTTGATTAAGTTCATCAGCATCTCAATGCCTTTCCTGCTCCGTACCATATAGCTGCAAAGTGACCAGAACGTTTTTTGTTCGTAGTAACTAACTTCTATGTTCTATCTAAATATATATAGAAGCAGTCGGCTGTGGCGGAAGGTCATAAATGACAGAATCAGGCATGTCATTCTCTATAAAGTCCAAATTTTTGTATTCATCCACGACACAGGACAGTTCTTTTTTACATACCAGCCGTCATAAAGGATGATAACATTTTTCTTGTAACTGAATTTCGGCATTGCCTGGCGCACCATGGATGCGGCCAGTTCCAGCTTGGATTCCTTCTTCTGCCACATACGGCATCCGAGCGGGACAGAAAGATAGCGGATCCTGCCCTTATTCCACACCGGGATGCAGAGCGTCGGGCTCACAAAACAGTGACCGTTAAGATAATTAGAACCATTATGCGCTGCATGGTCAAAAAGCTTTGACACATCTTCAAATATTTTGCCAAACTTTGAGACCATGGTATCATCAATACACAAAAAGACAGGCTGTGACTGCAGTTTTTCGGGTACAAGCTTTAGCACCATGACTGAAGTGACATTCATAAACTTGGAATAATCAGCTTTCGCATAAGAACATGCATAATAAAATGCATTCATCGATTTTTTGTAATTCCGGACAAAAAATGTCTGTACAGTGACCGGATGGAATCAGCTGATTCCATAGCAAGGATAGATAACAGGTTATTTTTGTTATATAATAAGTTTGACGTACAAGGTCACTCTCTTTCGTATGGTTTAGTGTGCAAACTTATTATACATGAGAAAGCGCCTTGTGCGTTATTTTTTTCAAAAAGTTGTAAAGTGGTATGATTTAAAACTGTAATTGTAAAAAGCAGCTGAAATTTTGTGAAAAATATTATATACTAATATTGAATTTATACATCGCTCCTGCTTGTTTTATCCTTACTGGTTATGAAATCAGCAGTCTCCGTGTATTCTCTGTATAGGTATTTTTGCTCCGAATTACGGAAGAATCATTAAATGTCTTTTATTATGTAGGCGTTTATTTGAAAGCGTACAGCTCTAGGTTCGTGAATGCCATTGCAGGTATGTCATTGAGCCAGTATCTAGGAGGCTGCAGTCATAGTCTGTTTTTGCGCATTGATGATACGAATGTTTTAAAGTTTGGCCAAAACACCTTTTGATACTGTATATAGAAAAAAAGAGGTGAGTCCAATAATTAACCGGATATCATAGAGCTTCAAATTGCTATACTGCTGGATATTGTGGTATTGCAAGATTAGTTAAAATTAAAAATAGCAATGCGTTTAATAAATGGTTTTATGAAGGATATACGCCACAGGAGTGGAAAAAGGGTGACAATCTGGCAAATATCTTGTGGATTGCAGTTTTTGCCAGACCGTTCCCATATGTTTATGCATACCGATAAATTATTGAAAATCTTTTTCAATCTGGTATCAGTTATGGAGAGGTAGCAAATATGAATCATATTTCACTTAAAACGGTGGCAAGGTTATCAGCCATATTGTTCATTTTAGGTTTGCTGTTTTTTGTTATAGGTTGCTGTATTGGAAATGTAGTGGGCTTGATAGTATTAGCTGTAGGTTTGCTGATATGGGTTGGAATTATAATTATTATAGCGCTTTTCAGCAGATGTCCTTATTGCGGAGGATGTCTTAAGGTGGGATATCATAATCATTATTGTCCGCATTGCGGAAATTATGTGAATGAAAGCGATTATGAAAAATATTGCGGTTGAATTTAACCTTAGAGATTGCTCCTCTAGTCCCTCAAAGTGTAAAATTATAAATATCTTCTTTGTATAATCAAACTTATAATAGCGGTTATATTTTTGGCTTAAAGTTGAATCATATATAATAGAATTCTTTCATTATGAACCTATAGAGGACTTATGATAGGAATCCTATGAGCTGCAGACCAGATAAGACAGAAATGGAGCAGAGAGCCGACAGTGACAGAAACAGCGGCTTATCTTGGCGTACCTGAAAAGGAAGTGCAAAAGATACAAAGCTATATGCAGAGAACAGTCAGTTTAATCATGCCAATAGCAGAGGATGAAAGCATAACGCTTGCCGACACGTTACAAGTCGATTTAAGCGTGGAAAATATGCGATAGGTAGGGAAACGTGTTGAACACTCTAAAATTGAATTATGAGGCATTGTGGGGCATTATACGGGCAACCAGGAGAATGAAGCAACCAGAGAAATTTTTGCAAACAATAAAACAATAGTTGTAATTAAAATAGAAAAGGTCGTAGGCATAGAACGTATCAGGCAAAGGCTGTTACCACATAAGGAGATAATTTAAAAAACATTATTGGAATACAACTTATGAGCGATAGCAAAGGCAAAAGCCAGCGTAAAAGTAGGAATACTTTTCTCGCTGGCTTACTCTATATGAAAACATAATCACACATTCGTAAAATGTAATTTTCTTTGCTACAATGTAGATTGGTAATGCAAAGTTCAAAATAATACTTAGCGGTTAAGACGCACTGGCAATGGATATGTTTTTTCGGCTGGCAGCGGAATATGCCGACAGGCAGGGCGTGACAGAACAGTTGAAATCCGAAAATCAATTCTTATGAATTCAAAAGATGAATAACATTTTGGCGTGTGCAAGGGAAGTTGTTGAAAATGATATAATTTATTCATAGTTTAATGACAGCGTTTCCGCAATAAGCGGCAGTACATCCAAACTTAAGCAAAGACAGTTTGAGAATTGAAAAATCCCATGTTTTCGTGTATAATTGAAAAAGTTAAACTAAGAATCCTTAAGTTGGAAGGATAAGTAAATCACGGGGAATTGGAGAAAATATGTCAGGATTAACATCAATGATGAATATTGGTAGAGAAATGGAAAAAAAACTAATATCTGTTGGTATTGAATCTGCCGAAGAACTAATTGAGACAGGTGCAAAAGACGCATTTCTTAAGCTAAAGCAGAAATATCCAAATATGTGTCTGGTGCATTTATATACATTAGAGGGGGCTATTCATAATACAGAATATAACAGACTTTCTGAAAATACAAAAAAGGAATTGAAAGAATTTAGCGATTTTCTGAAAAACTAACAGTAATGTGAAATTTCTATGTATTGAGAAGTTGCAGAACACAAAATTGAAGTTTGCAGGTGGTTAAAATGATAGGGATATATGATTGCTTTGGATATGGTGTAGGGTATGATGTATCTTTTGAAGAAAGATATAAATTGATCACATCTTTCCCAAAAGTTAGGTAGACGAAATTGTTTTAATTCTGTAATTGTG
>CAJUBQ010000086.1 GCA_910584595.1 uncultured Eubacterium sp. | reverse complement strand
GCGTTAAGCCAGGGCGAATTAGGCGCCGCGTCCGTCCGGCGCCACAACTTAAATGCAGAATGCTTAGGGATTCTTACGTTCTGGAAACCGGAACAATGAGACAGGGCCGATTCCCTCATCCGGCGTCCGGGAGGCCCATAAGCAACACTATGCCTAAACTGTTGCTTTATTACTTGCCCCACCCCGTAAAAAGTACTATTATAAGATTTCTGTTCTGGCGCTTCTCATGAATATATTTACAGAAATCACCATTCATGCTATGATAAGATCTGAATAAGGAGATCTTTTCATGAGTAACAATATTGCTTCCATGCTGAAACAACTAAGATATACATCCCATGTATCTGTCAAACAGGCTGCCAGCCGGTTAAAACAATACGATATAGATATCTCTCCGAAAACAATCTATGGCTATGAAAGCGGCCTGAGTATGCCAAACGCAGATGTCTTTGTAGCTCTGTGTCAAATCTATCATACTGACCATCCGACGGCTTCCATTGAAAATGAATGCCTGCATACCAAAAGCATGCCGTTTAGCCAGGAGGAGCTTTCGTTTTTATATGATTTTAAAGCTCTTGATTCGTTTGGGCAGGACATAGTGCGGCAAATTCTGGAACATGAAAAAGAACGCATCCGCCAACAGCAAAGCACCTGATTCTAAGGAACTGTATGTAAATAACTTAAACCATTTGCTTGTCTTTTTCTCCGAGAGCGCTGTTCAAAAATCAGTTACATAGCCCGCTACAGCGTGCCCCTTAGGGTATGCGCCTGATTTTTGAACAGCGCTCTCGAAGAAAAATCCTGCGCAACTGCTTTAAGTTATTTACATACAGTTCCTTAGACTGACTCTGCCCGCTGAACTAAGAACCATTCACCTGCATGCCACTATGAATCTTCCTAAGCCTGTCTCCCAAATAAGGCTTCATCCATGCATACGCCTGTTCCCCAGTACAGTGTCCGGTATAAAATATCGTATCCGCCCATTCTTTTGTACACAACTGTTTGGCTGTCTCGCATATGATCTGTTTTTCTTCATCATCATATTCTCCTTTTTTCATCATATGGAATCCGCTGACCACAACTTTTGGCGGTTTTTTATAAAAATCTTTGTACCTGTTTAAAATATTCAAAATGCCATTATGGGCACAGCCGGAAATAAGCGTATTTTCCTGATCTTGTGAAATCACTAAACACTGCTCATGCTCAAACTGATCCTGTACCTTTTGTCCATCGATTTTTTTAGATAATAAAAGATTGCTTTTTGCAAAATATTTCCGTCCGGTAATATTTGCAAACAAAAACAGCTCTTCGTCAATGCGATAGTCCCCGTCCAGCATACGTACAGAGTCGTATCCGGCTATTGACTGATCGATTCCGATATAACGCTCCCCATGATAGTAATCCCCGCAGGCAGATCTTTGCATATAAATCTCAGCCTTTGGATTCAGCGCATGAAATGCCGGTATCCCGCCTGCATGATCGTAATGTCCGTGGCTTAAAATTACAGTGTCTACGTCTGTAAGCTTCACATTCAGCTTTTTGGCGTTTTGTATTAATGCATCGGTAGCGCCTGTATCCACTAATATTTTGTGATGATTGGTTTCCACATATACGGACAGTCCATGCTCATAACGGCAGGATGGGTCACCGCATGTATCTTCCATCAGAATTATTATCTTCATTTCAACCTGTCCTTTCTGAATCAAAGCTCTTCAACAATACAGGAATGTTCTTTCGTATTTTATTGTAACTGATTCCAACTGCAAGAATTCTGCCTGTATACTTTTGCTTTTCTCCCATTTTCCCTTTTATGCGAAGCGCATAACCTTGTTTCTGAATCTGACTGACTGCCTGCTTTGGCGTTGCATCTACTTTTAACTCAAGGATCAGCGCATCATCTGAAGATACTTGCGGATAAAAAATAAAGTCCACATACCCTTCTCCTGCTTGATCCTCACGCTCTACACGATATTTATCCCCTGCCGCAAGATATACCAGATTCACAACTGCAGACAGTTCCGTTTCATTGTTATAAGAAAAAATCGGAGATTCTGTATCATGCGCAAATTTTAAAATTTTTGCCATTGTTTCCGTATCCTTTGCAAGCGTCGCAGCAAGCATCTTTTCAGATTCTTTTGCAAGACTATGGACATATCCAAGACTGTCATGATTGAGCAATAGTTCCTGAAACTTATCCATCAGCTCCTTATTTGGTATCGAAACGGACTTATCTTCATATGCCAAAAGCCCATACACAACCATAGCAGAATAAATCTGGTTTTTATTCTCTAATTCCGGTCTTGTAGCAGCATATGCGAGATCCCATCTTTTTCAGTCAGAGCTTTCTTCGCAAGCTGATCGGCTTCTTCATTATATGTGTCTCCTGTATGCGCCGCAATCTTTGTAAATGAAATCAATATACGCTCCCGGCAACGATCCATATAGTCTGCATACTGTTTCGTCAGATCATTTTTCGCCTGCCAGCCGTGAGTCGCCCACTGTTCAATGCCTGCATAATCATAGCAAATCTCCACTGCCTGATATCCATGCTTCATTGCCCATTTGACTGCAAACATCGCGCCTAACATTTCCCCTGTCACATTACGAAGCTCCAGCGACTTTGGATCATTGCCGCTGCCGGATTCCCGAAAGATTTCTCCGTCTGGAGCAATCAGTACACAGCCAAAAGAATACCGTCTGATCTTTTTATCAAAACTGCCGTCTACATATGCCTTGAGACAATTGCCCGACTCCGTTGTTTCCTGCAGCACATGCTGTCCACCGGCCATCCCATTTAAATATTGCTCTGCTTCCTCCCTGTCCGCAAAGCTTTTATATACTGCGCCGGCAACTCCATGCACCATCCGCCTGCACTCGTCCCACGTCTCAAAAATCCCGGTCTGCACACCTTTTTTTACTGCATAATATTTCTTTTTCGGCATTTTATTTTCTCCTATAAATTGCGCACCTTAAAATCCCTTTCCGCCTCTCGCCTTGCGTCTTTTTTCGCAATATCCTGTCTCTTATCATACAGCTTTTTCCCTTTTGCAAGCGAAATCTGCACTTTTACAAAGCTCCCTTTCAAATACACCTGTACCGGCACAATCGTATATCCTTTTTCTTTGATGCGCCCCTGCAGCTTTAAAATCTCTCGTTTATGCAAAAGCAGCTTTTTGGGACGCAGCGGATCTTTATTAAAAATGTTTCCTTTTTCGTAGGGACTGATATGCATACCGTATAAGATAACTTCCCCATTTTCAATATGCACAAACGCTTCTTTAATGCTGCATTTTCCCAGGCGCAGAGATTTTACTTCCGTACCGTGAAGACTGATGCCGCATTCATAGTTTTCTTCCAAAAAATAATCGTGTCTGGCCTTTTTATTATTGGCGATCAGTTTAAAATTTTCCTTTCCCATATCGTCTCCTTTTTACATACTGTATGGATCTGGTCTGCCGAACCAATCGTCCATAAACTCTACCGGTATAAAATCTATCGTCCGCATAAATTTATTCACAGATGCACATACAACCTGTATCGTCTGGCCCAGCTTAAATCTTCTGCCGCCTGTCTCACCTACCATCTCATAAGCGGCTTCATCATAATGGTAGTAATCATCCGCCAATGCAGTTACATGTATCATTCCCTCGATCGTATTTGGAAGCTCCACATACATCCCCCATGATGTAATGCTTGAAATCACTCCTTCAAATGTCTCTCCAATACGCTCCTGCATATACTCTGTTTTTTTCAGCTTATCCGTCTCCCGTTCAGCCTCGTCCGCACGTCGTTCCATCTCACTGGAGCGCTTTGCAACCTCAGGCAGGATCGCTTCATAGTGCATCTGCCGCTTCTCGTTCATCCGCCCGCGCAGACAATCTTTGATAATACGGTGAATCTGCAGATCCGGATAACGGCGGATCGGCGATGTAAAGTGGCAATAATACTGCGTCGCCAGTCCGAAATGCCCCAGACAATCCACCGTATAATTTGCCCGCTTCATAGAGCGCAATGTCAAACGGCTAATCATAGCCTCCTGCGGCGTGCCCGCGATATTTCCTAAGAGCTTTTGCAGTTCCTTTGGATGAATATCCTCCCGCGCACCATGGATCGTAAAGCCAAAATTCGAAATAAAAGCTGCCAGTTTTTTCATTCGTTCCGGATCTGGCGTCTGATGAGAACGATAAACAAACGGCACTTCCTGCCAGAAGAAATCTTCTGCCACCGTCTCATTTGCAATCAGCATAAAATCTTCGATCAGATTGGTAGCCGTATTGCGTTCGTATGGTTTGATCTCAACAGGCTTTCCTTGCTGATCTAATATGATTTTTGTCTCTGGAAAATCAAAATCAATCGAACCGCGTTTTTGCCGTTTGCCCCGCAGCAGCGCCGCAAGCTCTTTCATACGTTCAAACATCGGCACAAGCGGCTCATATTCCTGGCAAAGCGCTTCGTCGTGGTCATCCAAAATCTTTTTCACTGCCGTATAGCTCATGCGGCGGTCTACATTGGTGACGGTCTCTGCAATCTCATGATCGATCACTTTTCCGTTTTTGTCTATGAGCATCACACAGCTTAAAGCCAGACGGTCTTCTCCGGCATTCAGCGAACAGATTCCGTTTGACAGCTTATGCGGCAGCATAGGAATCACACGGTCTACAAGATAGACGCTTGTCCCACGGTTTAATGCCTCGACGTCCAGTGCGGAATACTCCTGTACATAGTTACTCACATCCGCAATATGCACACCCAGACGGTAATTGTCTCCTTCCATCACACAGGAAACCGCATCGTCCAGATCTTTGGCGTCTTCCCCGTCGATAGTCACCATCTGCCAGTCCCTCAAATCTTTACGCCCCTGCATGTCTGCTTCACTGACATCTTTTGCCACGTTTACCGCCTGCCGCAGCAATTTATCAGAAAACGCCATTGGCAGGTCAAAGTCTTTTACAATCGACAAAATATCAATCCCCGGATCATTCTGATGTCCTAAAATTTCGATAATCTTTCCTTCAGGTTTTTTCCCTTTTTCTCCGTAATTCGTCAGCTCTACAACAACCTTATGCCCGGAAACCGCACCGAGGGAATGCTCTTTGGCAATAAAAATATCCTGTCCGAACTTCTGATTATCCGGCACGACAAATCCAAATGTCTGGCTCGCCTCATACGTGCCTACCAGCTCTTTCAGCCCATGCGATATGACCCGCACAACCTGCGCCTCTTTGCGTTTGCCGCCTGTCCCATGAATCTGCTGTATTTGCACCTGATCCATATGCACAGCTCCATTACGGTTTTCTCCTGCGATAAAATAATCCTCCTCTTCTCCTTCTACCGCAACAAAACCAAAACCTCTGGCATTGCCTGTATACACGCCAATCAGGGCATGTCCCTGGCATTTTGCATATTTGCCTTTTTTTGACACTTCAATCCGGCGCTCATCCACCAGCGCATCTAACACCTGCTGCAGCTGCGGCCTTTGACTTTTTGGCACTTGCAAAACCATTGCCATTTCTTTTGTTTTCATCGGAACATACAGTTCATCGCAGATGAATTCATAGACCATTTTTTTTCTATCTTCAAATAATTCTTTGTCCATACATTTCTTCCTTTTCTTTTACCGGCCAGTCTTTATCATTGTAACCGTTTAGATAACCTATAGAACTGTTACTTATAATTATAAAAAACTGCTAATTACAAAAAAACTGCCGCTCTTCGCGACAGTTTCATTCGTTCACTAATGAAAGCTTCCTATATTCAGGACAGCTGAAATAACGATAAATAATACAACAAGCACTCTTGTCAGCTTTACAAGCATCCCTTCCATCGAACGGCCTTTATTTTTGCCCCAGTAAGTATCTGCCGCACCGGCAATCGCTCCCAGTCCTGCTGACTTTCCTTCCTGCATTAAAATAATCACTGTTAATGCGATACATACTATAATAAATAAAACTTCCAGAATAAGCTTCACCGCAGCCAAAATTGACACCTCCATCTTGTAATTAATCTGCACATTTGCGATACGAAAGATGTACAGACTCATGACTTTTGTTATTGTAGCATAGTCTGCCGGCAAATTCAATACTTTTTTCCATATTTTTTATATAAATATTACTAAATTGTTACAGTATACATTGCCGATGAACAGTTTCTTATCTCATGCAGCGTTTGATTCAGCAGTTATTTCTTTACCGTTCCTTACCTCGGACTTCGAAAAGTTTCACTGTCCTTTCCCTGTTTTGCAAACATTACCCCTAATGTTTCCGTGTTCATATAAAGGTTTTGCCTGAGAGTACATACTATCAGAAAAAACAGCCGCAGAACAAACATTCGCTCCCTCTCTAAAGTAAAAACATCCCTAAAAACACACGAAAATCCTTAGCCTATTCAAATGCACTACGTATCACTTGACATCGCCGGAAAGACCAATCCATTCTTTTACAGTTTCCACCGCATACCCTACACCTTGGGCAATCTTTTCGACATCAATCCCAAGATTATAAAAATTTCTGGCCGCTTCCTTGGCTTTATTCAACTCTCCTATCTGCCTTTCCTCTTTCCTCATTTCCTGAATCGCCTGGCACACATTAACCACCTCGTCTTCCTCATCATATTTTATGCCTGAATTCGTAATTACCTCAATCACATCTGCCGCCCTGCGCTCCACTTCTCGGAAACGCTTTTCATTGGCTGCCAATACCCTGCTTAAATTTTCCTTGTCTTTCGAATACTTGATGAACAGCATGACCTCCCGCAGGCTGGACTGGAATTTCATAATCTCCTCATCCGTCATCTGCACTGGAGCAATCAGCCGCACATGATAATCGTCCATGCAAGCAAGCACATCCGGGTCTGACACATCCATCATCTCAAAGAGGCTTAACGGCCCATTCCATTCTTCCGAGCCGAAAAATATGGTAACTGTAATGGAGGGTATCAGTCTGTCCTCCATCCAGAAACCGCTTAAGAATTCACCTGCGCCTGGTGTTTTCCCGCCTTCTTCAGCAGACGTTTCCCCCTGCTCCCTTTTCCGCTTCATTTCCTTCCGGTGCGACTTTGCCGCCTCTTCCACCTGCCCTGCATACTCTAGTGCATCATAAAGATTGTTCTTCACTGGCATGGCATAATGAATCTCCGCCTGGTTCTCCGCACCATAAAGCACATATTCCATCTTCCCGTCGGTCATTGCTGCATACAGTTTCTGTACATCACGGAATTTCTGGACGGGAACTACAGCGCCATCTGCACCATACGGCAACGCAATTTTCATGGAATCACGCTCCGTAAGCTGCTCTGGCAGGATTACCTGCCGCCCACCGTAAATATAGTAATTGAAAATGTCGGCAAACACGCCCGCATCTTTTACATAATCCTTTGTAATCGTATCTGCTTTCAACGGCATCCACCGACTTTCTGCATGAGTGTATGGCCATTATATCGTCAAATTTCCTCTCCAGCCACAGCTTCATTATACTAAAGAAACGGCCTTTTTTCAAGCATATACGCATCTGTTTCAACCTTCCAAATCCTATTCATTTTTACTCCTTAATCTATGTATTCCAAGCAAATCAAAATACATCAAAAATCAAAATATAAAAAAGTCGATATCCCTGCCAGTGACATTACCGAACATACCATAAATATAACCGTTATCAAAGAGCTTACTACCGTTGGCTTAAACTCTGCTTCTTTACTGTTATGACAATTCAGCACGACATAAAAAGCTCCTAAAATAAACATCCATAAATAAAAACCCGTAACCCTTGACATAAAATATTCAAAAAACGGAAATCTTCCCATCCATTCCAACTCCGGCAAATGAAAACACTGATATAACTCCTGACGGATATCAAAGCCAGACAGACAGCATAGTTTTACAAGAAATAATTTTGCCAAAGTAATACTGTCTGCCCGAAAAAGAATCCAAAGGACATTCACCAGCATAAATGTCACAGCCCATCTTGTAACTTCCCCAACTTGCCCCATGTTTTTTGAAACATCCGGTTCAGACAGCTGAAAATCCCATGCAGCACGCCCCAAAAAACGAACGTCCAGTTTGCCCCATGCCAGATTCCGCTGACCAAATATACAATCATAATATTGATATAAGTCCTTATTTTCCCTTTTCGGTTTCCCCCAAGTGGAATATAAATATAAGTCTTTAAAAATCTTGTCAAAGACATATGCCATCTTTCCCAAAATTCAGTAATAGATGCAGCCTTATACGGAGAATTAAAATTCTGAGGCAGCTCAATATTAAACAGATATCCAATGCCGCCAGCCATATCACAATATCCGCTGAAATCAAAATACAGCTGAAACGTATAGGATACTGACACAAGCAATGCTTCCATAGAACTGAGTGTCTCAATATTTTCATATCCAAATGTGACGGCTTTGCCAAAAGTATCCGCAATCAGAACTTTTTTAAACAAACCAAGTGCAAACACATAAAATCCTTTGGCAAAATTCTGTACAATGATATGACGGTTCTCCTGTCTGCGAAACTGAGGAATCACTTCACTGTGAAGCACAATCGGACCTGCAACCAGCTGCGGAAAAAACGATACAAATAAAGCATATTCGTCAAAACCATAATCTCCCGTTTCCCCTCTGTACGCATCTGCCAAATAGGAAATCTGCTGAAATGTAAAAAAACTAATGCCAAGCGGCAGCATTATATGTTTCATTTCAAACGACTTATGAAATAACGAATTCATATTTTCAATAAAAAAATCGTAATATTTAAAATAAAATATTACTGCAATATTCATACATATCCCCGCAGTCAAAAGTAACCTTTTTATCCATAATTTCTGAGCTGCCCTCCCCCGATCCATTTTTTTTGCTATCAAAAAATTTACTGCAATACTGGCGCAGATAATCCCTACATAAGATGGATGAAAATACCCATAAAACCATAAAGACATTCCAATCAAAAATAAATTTGCAATCCGATACATTCTGAAAAAATTGATCCCATAAAATCCTATGATCGATGCCGGAAGAAACAAAAAAATAAATATGTAAGAATTAAATAACATCTCTCCTCCCCTCCCCTATTTCCGCAGCGAAGCGTAATCATAGGAGAGATAAAATTCCCGAATTGAATTTATGTATTCCTGATAGTTATCTTTTGTTAAAAGATACTTTCCTTCATGCATCCATTGCAGAATCCAGGAATTGACCCACTCCCCATAATGACCCTCATCTTTGTAATTATCCAGATTGCATACAAGTTCATAATTATTTGTAAAGGAATACAGCTTAATATTCGGATGTTTTAAAATTTCTTCAATCACAGCTTTTTCCGCATTAATCCACCATTCTGCCTTTCCGGCATTGTTCAAGTTATCCCAGTAACAGATGCTGTAAGGTGAGAAAAAATAACAAAATACTGTTTCTGGATGTTCATCCGCCAAATCTGTTACATTCTGCCGGATGTTTCCCATCAGTCTGTCGTACTCTTCCTGCGTCAAAGCAGAGGAATTTTCTATTTTTTCACCCAAGGTATATGTGCCAAGAACCTCGTCTGCTCCAAACGCAAATAAATCGTTCCAATTTGCATACTCATCAAATGAAGTTGTCTGATTCCCATCCCGCGTATAATCTATCACATAGCCTGTCTGCGTAAACAATATCTCTTTGTTTAACACATAATTTAAATCATCAAACAAATTATCATTGTAAAGATAAAAGGGATAATCCATATTTTCGCTGTAAGCATCCTTATCTGTGTCCATCAAACTGTAATCCAGGCAGCGAATGACATACCGGATGTTTTTTCCCGCATGATATGCTCTTTTCAAATTGTCATTAATTTCTTTATAAGTGCCGCCCATATATGGAACTTTGATAAAATCAGCATCAAATAGAACGTCTGCTTCTGTCTTTTTAAAATTTTCCGTCATGGAAGTCCCTGTGATAATGCCGTCATATTCAAATTTCCTGGTAATGCCATCATTTTGATACCGTTCATTATAAATCGGATACGCAAAACGATCCAACGGAGCATGATAATGAAACAATGGATCAATATATATTGTCACCGAAGCCAGCATAGCAAGAATAATCATCGTTAATCCAATCGTACTTACCAGCCAAATTTTATAAATCTTGCTTTCTTCCATCATAATTTTTATGTCTCTTCCCCGCCTGTTTCAAATAATTCTTAGCCTTGCTCACAAGCGCTCTCGGATTAATGCACAGCAATACCAACGCACGCTGCCAGCGTCTGCAGCTATGCAGGCAATATTCTTTCGGAACTGCAATCTCTTCCTCAAAAACCTGCGCCTGCCCGGCCGCTGCCCTGCATTCCTGCCGCATGCTATATGCTTTCCACCAGGACGCAAGTTCAATTTTTCCATCCCCAAAGAAAATGTCATCTTCAAAATAACTGCATCCAAAAATATCTTTGTCCATATCTGAAGCGCGCTCCATAAAAAATTCAAATGGAATCGAAATATCGTAGCTGCGAAACGTAACCATGGACAAATAATCTCCAAATTTATCGCAAAAATCATTTGCAAAATCGAAAATTCCCTGAGAAATGATTCTGTTTAACAGCGCTTCTATGTAGTTTCTGCGGTCCTCCTCAAACACAGGCTGCAAAGCGCCATCCTGTATACAATATCCGCAGCAGGAAGGCTCTCCTTTTGAAAACACTGCTTCCCTGATTGCCCCTGATATGCATGGCGTTCTGTCATAAAATGTTTCTACTTTGCATCCGGCTTCCATTTCATTTACCAATGGACGGTCTTTATTAATATAAACATAATACCCTTCCACCGGTCGCCCTATTAGATTGCTCAGTATTTTCTGCGCTGTCCCATTATAACCAATGTCGAATAATACATCATGTTTCCCGATCCTTTGGTCAAACTGATTCTTCATGCACTCCCGGTCAGATTCTTTTTCTTCCAGCAGGTCTTCTTTTGCCGCTAATATTTTCAGAAAAATACAAAAGGATTCAAAATTTTTAAAATAATGATCCATCTCGTATCCGTTCTGTTTTAAATACTCCTCTAAACTCCCATTGGCTTTGATTCCTAAAAACTGCGCCAAAATAATCCCTGGCGTTTTTTGCATCACGGAATCATAAGAAATATAATCCTTGATACAATAAACATCCGAAGGTCTGCAAAACGCCAGCGGCAATAATGCTTTTCTTGATAAATACAAATAATCGCTCTTTGGCAGTTTTGGATCATATTTTTTTAATACGTCATATACCAGTTTGCATCCATACCCATCTCTGGCTACGAAATGAATTGTCCTGGTGATATCATTTTTATATTTTTTACACAAATCCAATACAATGCCAAGCAAATGCATGCCAAGCGCATAATAGGAGATATAATAGATATCCGCGTTAAAATCCGTTCCTTCATGAAAGTTCTTATACGGATTATCAAAAAATTTATTTGCCGCTACTGCAAGCATACAGCGTATGCCCCAAAATTCTATGGATACCTTATGGTCAAAAAAGCTGCCAAACGGGCGCAGCATATGATAATAGGAATTTCCAGACGCATATCCCCTGTCTGCATATTCCCCACGAAATACGCTGACCGCCTTTGGCAAAAGAATACTGCGTATGCCAAATTTCGCTGACATTTGATAATCAGATTCATAATTATCCCCAATATGCAGCATCTTGCCTTTACCCGGATAGTATTTTAAAATATGACGGTACATGCCGCCTGTCGACTTCGTTTTTTGGATATCCGAAGATAAGAACAGTTTTTCATAATCGTCATATCCGTTTTTGTTCAATACCCGTATGACTATTTCTTTATCCAAGTACATATCTGAGGCCAGAATCACTTTTTTGCCAAGAAATAATGCCAATTCATACAAAGAGCATCCAAACTCACGCCGATAGCAAAATTGCAGTTCTAACTCTGTTTCATACGTTTTCAGTTTATTTAGAATCCCTGTATCTATTCCAAAATCAGAGTGTAAATGGCTGTAGATATCTTCCAGCGTAACTTCCTCCGCACCGGATGTTTCAATTTGCTTTCTCGCATTGTGCTCTGCTTCCACCCTTGCTTTTGAAAAATCAAGCATTGCGTAACGATCCAATTCTTTGTATTTGTAGTCTAGAATACGGAATAAATCCGACGGCTGAAAAAAAGGACGCATGATAAGAGTATCAAAAATATCAAAGCTGACGCATGTAATCTTAGGATCAGCGATTGCGCCTTTTACCTCTTCTTCCCGCGGCGACCACGGATTCTTCATGGAATAAAAATAATTGTCTTCTCTTGTAATGGTTTCCAATGTATCTATACATAGAGCTTCTTTCACTAATTTTTCCAGATATTTTCTCTGACTTAAGGAAAATCCTGCCCATTGAATGGCATTTTTCCAGCTGCGGCCATAACCCCTTTTCCATGCAAGGTTTTTCTTTTCATATTTTTCAAAATTTCCGGTTTTTTTCAAAAAATCATCCCGAAAATCAAAAGAAGTCTTCAAATCAGAAATATTTTTTTCAAATTTTTTCAGTTGTTTTTCTATGCTTGTAGATGCATCTTTACGCTGTACATAAAAATAGGTATCCGCATCCGTTTCCGTATACTTTTGTGCAAATATAAAAAGAGGCGCCGAAAACGCAATATCCTCTGTCATAATCAAATGCGTTCGTATCTCTTCATAGTAATGTTCACACCGTTTCCATAGCTGCATATTGTACAATTTTGCACATACAATATGCCAGGAAAAATCCAGCCCTTCCTGTTCAAAATACCGCTTCGCAATCTCATCTCCATATAGCGTCTGCTGTGGCCGGTTATTAATATACGTGTAAGTATATTTTTCCTGATTCACAAGATCATCCATCACGAACTGCCCTTTGACAATATCCGCCTGTTCTTCTTCTGCTTTTACTGTCAGCAGCCTGATATAATCAATGCCCAGATAATCATCGCTGTCTACAAACGTAATATACTTTCCTAAAGCCTGCCTGGCGCCTGCCAGCCTTGTGCGAAACAATCCCATATTTTCCTTATTTTCAATAAGCCTGACTCTGCCATCTATTTTTTCATAATTGCGAACAATCTCCATTGCATGATCCGGTGAAGCATCGTTTACAACCAATACCTCAATATTTTGATACGTCTGATTTAAAATACTGTCCAGACACTTCTCCACATATTTTTCCGTTCCATATACCGGAACGACGACACTGACCAACGGCCATTTTCTTTTGTTCACCATTTCATTTTCTCCACTTTCTGTAAATCCGCACTGCCTGATCTCTCCTTGCGCTCCCCTGCGGCAATAACTTTTCAACATATTCTTCCAGACATGACATGACCGCAGTTGATGCCATGCTGCGCTCTTCCTCAGCCATTTCAACCATATACAGCTCTTCCGCCAGAAATCCGGACTCTTTGATGGCTGCGGACAGCTTCTTTCGTTTTTGTATGTTTAGCTCCTGATTTAATAAAATCGTGCACTCCTGTTCCATCCTGCGCAGCATATTATTTACTGTAAATGTATGTTCCACCCTGCGTCTGCAGTTTTTGCTGCATCTGTCATATAATTGTGTATCTGTCAGCAGTTTTACAATTGCCTGCACATACTCCTGAACCTCTTCATCTGAAAATTTTCTCTCATCAAAATCCTTGCCTTCCTTTTGCCTGATCGGAACAAGCATTCCAACCGCAGGATCAATCAGCTCTTTTTGCCCTCCCACATCACTGCTGATCACAGGGGTGCCCATCGCACAGGATTCATATGCAGTCAGAGAAATCCCCTCTTTCAGCGAACAGATCAGCGTTAGCCTGGCGTCCTGATAGTATTGCTCCATATGCTCAGAACGTCCTGTGCAGATCACATTTTTTTCTAAGCCGTATTTTCTGATCGCCTTTTCCAACGCCCGCCTCTGCGGGCCGTCTCCGACCGCAACAAACAATGCCTGCGGCATCTGCCTGCTGACCCTTCTTGCTATTTCAAGCATCAAAAATGGCCGTTTCTGCGCGTCTATTCTGCAAGGGAACAGTATGATCGGCCTTTCTGATGATATATTTAATTTTTGATATATTTTTCCTTTTTTTATTTTATGAGGGTTAAATTTTTCTTTGTCCACGCCAATATACATCACTTCTATACTGTCCGGATCCCTGTGAAATTCATCCGCCAATACCTGCCTGGTGTTTGCGTTACAGACATATGTCTTATCCAAAACAGCTCCAAACATCCCGGACAGTCTTGCAAAGCCACCGTCTTTCCAGTACCATTCTTCCATATGAACATAGTCCACGATACACAAATCCGGAAACTGTCTGCGCAGCCATGGAATCATATAATATCCGCGGTAGGAATTTGAAATCCAAACAAGGTCTATGTTCCTCGTCCGAATATAATAACCGACATACTCCATATAGTGTGCAGGATCCAGAAAATCCGGCAGATGGAAAATCTCATCCGTATATTGCGCAAAACGGCTGTGCCATGCATTGTCCGAAAACACGGTTGTCAGAATACTGATTTCAAATCTGCTTTTGTCTAACCCGGATACCAGTTCCAGATTCATCCGGTCTGCTCCTCCCATCACCAGCCATGGAACAAGCATCAATATTCTTATTTTCCCTGGTTCTGATGGTATCGTGTCATCGTTCCAACAATCGGCAAACTGCGTACGATAATAAGGTTCCCTGGTCTTTACGATTGGATATTCCACTGCACGTATGGTTTGATCCGCTCTTTTGGATGTCCTGCGTATTATCTTCTTACAAAACTGCTTTTTTCTGCGGTCTTTTTGAATCCCCGACAGCATTCCGTCATCCAGCCGTCTGTACCAGAACAGATAACCGCTTACGTGTACCGGATACTGATGCTGTGCCATAAGCTCCAGCCAGAAACGCCAGTCCTCATGATACGCCCATTTTTCCGGTTTATACCCTCCTACCCTGCAAATTGCCTGTTTTCGAATGGCAGCAGTGGCAACGAGCTGATTTTCCCTTTTCATTTTTTTTGCATTCCATGCATGCTTCCACAAATACTCCTGCCGGCCAAATCCAACAGAATCCGTGTAACACCACGCAGCATCCGGATGATAATACAATCCAAAATACGTATACTCCAGATATTGTGGGGACAGCAGGTCGTCGGCGTCCAAAGGAACTATAATGTCCGTATGCGCTCTCTGAATCCCTGTATTTCTGGCACAGGCCAGTCCCCGGTTTTTCTGGCGCACGATACAAATTCTGCGATCTGATGCTGCGCACTGCTCAAGCACATCCAAATCCTCTGCCCTGTCACTCCCATCGTCTACAATGATCCATTCGAACCATGGAAATGTCTGATTCATTACAGAATAAAACGTCTGTTCAAAATATGTTCCGGCATTATAAAACGGTGTAACAATCGTCATAAGCGGATGCCAGTCTTTTTTGTTATTTTTCTTTTTCCATGTTTTTCCCGGCTGTTTTGCAAAATCAAATTCCATATATCCGGCTCCTTTTGGCATATTTTCCACTACACAATTTCTGTTCTGCAACCATTGCAATATCTTTACTGTTCCCATACCTGTCCCTGTGAAACGGATACTCACTGCCCCATATATGCACTGCAAACTTCCTGTGCGCTGCCGCGCATCACTACTTTTCCTTTTTCCAGCCATAACGCATATTTACACAACTTTTTTACAGATTTTGCGGCATGGGACACATACAGCAGCGTCGTACCTGTGGACAGCATATGCTCCATTCGCGCTTCGCACTTTTCCTGAAATTTGTAGTCGCCGACTGCCAGCACTTCATCACAGATCAAAATATCCGGCTGCACCATCGTAGCCACTGCAAATCCAAGTCTTGCAGCCATACCGGAGGAATAATTTTTAATCGGCATATCCATAAAATCCCATAGCTCGGCAAAGTCTACAATCTCTTCAAAATGCTCCTTCATAAACTGCTCCGAATACCCCAGCAGCGCCCCATTTAAATAAATATTCTCCTTGGCCGTCAGCTCTCCGTCAAATCCTGCACCCAGTTCAATTAACGGCGCAATCTTTCCCGTAACGGTTACGCTGCCTTTGTACGGCCTTAAAATACCGCAGATTAATTTCAGCAGCGTGGATTTTCCCGAACCATTCGTTCCGACTATGCCCCAGGCTTCCCCTGCCTTTACCTTAAGGCTCACATCATTTAATGCAAAAAACTCCTGAAACATCAGCTCTTTTTTTATCATCCGGATCACATATTCTTTTAAATTATCTACCTGCTGGCGTGCCATGTTAAATCGCACTGCCGCATGTGCCACATCTATCACTATTTGACTGTTATCCATCGTTTTCCCCTAAATATAAAGTATAAATTTGTCCTGAGAACGCAAAAACGACCAGGTACCAATCCCCAGGCATAATATCGCAAGCAGAAAGCCATAGGTCACAGAACGCCAGCCCGGAAGAGACTGATACATCACCAGCTCCCGAAACTGCGTAACATAATGGTACATTGGATTAAAAAGCTTAATCCCTCTCTGCATCGACTCCGGCAGCAGACTCATCGGATAAAACAGCGGCGTCATATACGTCCACGCCGTAAGCAGCACCGTATAAATGTACTGAATATCTCTGAAAAAAACTGCCGCCTGCGCAAGAAACAGCCCAAGACCCAGCGAAAACAAATACAATTCCATCAAAACAACCGGCATCAAGAACATATAGCAGGAAAATTTTACTCTGCTTACGATAAACACAATGACCATTGCTCCCATCGCAAACAGCAGATTTACAAGGGAACTCGTCACTTTTGACAGTGTAAAAATATATTTGGGCACATACACCTTTTGCAGCAGCGACGCATTTCCTGTAATCGAATAAATTGCCTGATTGGTCGCCTCTGACATAAAGTTAAACAACGTCTGTCCGATAATCAGATAAGCAGGAAAATTTTCAATATCAGAGCGAAACATATGTGAAAACACAAGCAGCATTACAACCATAACGAGCAGCGGATTCAGCACGCTCCATAAATAGCCAAGAAAGCTTCTCCTGTATTTTAATTTGATATCCTTGATTACAAGCTGTTTCAGCAAATGCCGAAAATCATACAGCCTCTTTATTCTTCCTATCATTTTTTCCGCACATTCCCCATATAATATTTTTTCTGCAGCGCGGTTCTTAACCGAACCGGCACAAGCCCTGCAAGCAGCGGCTTTGCCGCATACAGCATTCCCTTTGGCATCAGGCCCAGTTTTTTAAAATACTGATACTTGATATACGCTTCATGGAAACGATAACGATACTTTCTTCTTCGATACTGATTTTCATCTCTGCGTATATAATACAAAACCTCGGACAGGTTCTTTCCATCATACCCTTCCTGATACAGACGCATCAAAAGCTCATAGTCTTCCACCCGTACCGTTTGTTTGGAGCAGTCATATCCGCCTGTCTGACGCAGCGCTTCCTGTCGAAACATCAGTGACGCATGCACAAACGGAAGCGAAAAAAGAAAATCTTTCGGTTTTGGATGCCTGCAAAACCAATAAAGCTCTCCGTCATCCCCAACATTCTCAATAAAAAACTCTCCTCTGCATCCTACAAATGCAACGTTCGGATGCTTTTTTAAATACGTATACTGTTTCTGCAGCCTCTTTGGATCTGAAAGGTCGTCTGCATCCATAATCGCTATGTATTGCCCTCTGGCAGCATGGATACATGCATTTCTGGCATAACCCGCCTTATGATTTTTATTGTGATGTATGCAGAAAATACGCGGATCATCTCTGGTTATTTCGTTTAATGTTTCCCATGTATGATCTGTAGAACCGTCGTCGCAAATAATAAGTTCCCAGTCTTTATAAGTCTGATTCTGTATGGAACGAACTGCCTTTCCAAGAATCCGCCGGTCCTGCGTGTTGTATACTGCCATAATCACTGATATTTTTGGCATGTTCGTTCCTCCAATACGAAAGCTTTTGCATAAATTTTTTTCATGTATGCCTGTACAGCGTGCCTATCATAACGTTTCATGATGTTTTGATTATATCTGCCGCACGCATATCTTAACCGCTCATTGCCCAATAATGTCTCTATCGCTTCCCAAAGCTGCGAAGGCTGTCTGAGCGAATACTTAAATCCTCCGGACACCGTTCCCATACGTGTAATTAACTCCCGGTTTCCCCGAATATCAGATACTACACATGGAAGTCCGCAGGCCATAGCCTCCATCAGCGCCACCGGCATTCCTTCCTGTAATGACGGAAACACAAAGATATCTGCATTTTGATAATACGGCGTTATATTTTTCTGAAAACCGGACATTCTTACACGCTCTGCCACGCCCAAACGCACTGCCTTGCGCATAAGCCGTTTCCCGCACACACCCTGCCCGCAGATCACATAATAAACATCCCGCCTGGAAAGCTTTGACAGCGCCGTTATCACATCCCGATGATTTTTTCGTCTGCTAAGCTCCCCAACCGACAACAAAATATACGCATCCCGTGGAATATGATGCCTCTTTCGAAATGCATCCGCATCCACAGAAACGTTGGCCGCAGAAAATTTTCCTGTGTCAACCCCAACGCCTGGTATATAATAAATTTTCCCTGCTTTCAGATTTCGCTTTGCAAAAAAGTAATCTTCCTTATTAACGGTAATCAACACATCTGTCCAATACGCCAGCAGCTTTTCAACCGGATAAAACAGAACCCAGTTTTTTACCGGAGCGCCCTGATAAAAGTGAAATCCATGCACCGTATAGATTACCTTTACTTTTCTCTGATGCGCAGCCAACCGAGCCAAAGCTCCTCCAATCGGCGAATGACAATGCATCCAATCAAAGGAATGCCGGTCTGTCAGTTCCAGTAATTGTTCGTATGCTTTCAGACATTTTGTAAGAGAACCGGGACTTCTTGGACAATCCCATTGGTGGTAAATCACATGCATCTTTTGCAGCGTTTTTTGCAGGGAATGAATCTGTCTTTTGTCACATGTATTTCCTTCATCAAAATTACAGGCCACATGTACGTCACACCCCATCGTTTGCAGCAGGCGGATATTCGGCATATTAAACTGATCTATCATAGACGCTACGGAAGCTATCATCAGCACTTTCGTTTTTTTCACAGTCCCATTGTTCATACGTGTCTTTCTTTCATACTTCATTCATAATATCCGCCACAGATTTCATGATTCGGATATACATGGAATAGCTGTCCAAATCCCCTTTCGCCGGATGCCGCCACATATTTTTAATGACCGTATCCGAAGGCTGCACCGCTCCCCAAAGCAATGCATCCGCATCCACTTCCAATTGCTGGCACAGATTGGCAAATGTATCCATACTCATTTTTCGCTTGCCGCGCTCAATCTTTCCCATGAAATTTAAACTAATGCCACATTTCTTTGCCAGTTTTTCCTGTGACCAGCCTCTCACTTTGCGGACCTGGCGAATTCTTTCTCCTACTTTCACATAATCCAATTCCTGCATACCCGAACCTCCTGTTTGATTCGCAGTAATTATATAACCATACAAACGTTTAAAAACTACAAAAACAATGCATAACATTTTGTATAGAATTGTTATGCATTGTTTTTGTAGTTTTTGCCTGTAATGCCGCTGAAATCAATGGATGGAAGCGCTTTTTGCAATTTCTGGAAAAATCTAAGCCGGAAAATTCCTGTAAAGCCCCGTTACTTTGTTATTTTTTCTAAAAATCCTTATTTTTTTGTCTAATTCAGATGTTTTCAGGTTTTAATAAGATAATATTTGTGCATTATATACAAACTTTTTAATAATAGTTGCAAATTTTCAAAAAAGCGAATAGAATTCTATTGAGCACTATTTTTATCTTTTTAATGCACTATTAGAATTTAAACATCATAACAATTCTATACAGAATGTTATATATTCCGCCAGATTTGTTAAAACAATCCATCTCCTTTTCGTAAGTTCATAAAACTATTTGGGGCTTCATTAATTCCTTGCATACATAAGTAATAAGTTATTGAGATGAATAAATTCATATTTGAAATCCATGATTACTTTAGTTCAATCGTTTGTAATCCAATAATCCTCAAAAAAGATTCCCTAATTAATAATAAAAATCTTTAAAATCTCATATAAATCAAAATATAGTTTTTGACTATCTCTTTATAAGTTCTCATAAGCCGGTATAGCCTGTATTTACAGGCTTTCCGGCATTTTTCAAATCGGAAGAAGCTCTTATATATTCTCATTTCCCCTCATGTTTTCGCGTCCAAAAGCAGTAAATCAAGTAGTAAAACCTCTATCTACTACTAAGCAATCAGCCGCTCCATTTCTGCCATTGCGCTATCAGAGGTAGCATGGGCGTAATAGTTCAGCGTCATGTTGATGTTGGAATGTCCCATGATATACTGCAAAGCTTTCGGGTTCATTCCGGCGTTTGCTAAATTGGTACAGAACGTATGGCGTAGGGTATG
>CAJUBQ010000085.1 GCA_910584595.1 uncultured Eubacterium sp. | reverse complement strand
CTTACGTTCTGGAAACCGGAACAATGAGACAGGGCCGATTCCCTCATCCAGCGTCTGGGAGGCCCAAAAGCGCCACTCTGTCTAAACTGTTGCTTTGTTACTTGTCCACCCCCGTGAATAGTAACTGACATTGCCCGTAAATAGTAACCCATTTCCTTATAAATTCATCACAGTCTGCCATTTAAGCTTTACACTCCCTCCTGTTTTCAGTATAATACAAATATAAGCTCTATGGAAATACTTAGAAAGCAGGTGAAACTATGCCATTTGATATTGCTATGAAATCCAAAGGCTGCTTCGACCGAAATTCCCTTACTTCGATCAACAGCGCTCGTGTACAGGGCTCCTTTTCTTCCAGCACTCTTTCTGCGCAAAACAGATCTGCTGCACAAAAAATCCCTGCTTTAAATACTCCCGTATCATCCATCCATATGCAAACAAACGCCCGCACACCATCTGCAGCGCGTAGTATGCCGCCGGCTTCCGGCCGCAATAAACCATCAGCTTCCATACACAATGCACCGTCGGCATCGGTATCAGCGCCACCGCCCCGTCAGAAATTGCCGACATTTGTAAACCCGGTCCAAAAAGGCCGGAAATTGCCGCTTACTGCTGATGGCAAAGCTTCCGGCATTTGGAAAGCCTGTTTTGGCTGGAATACTTCCAACCCACAGTGTGATGCCGACGTCTCTGCTTTTTTGCTGGGTGCAGATGGAAAAGTCCTCGGGGATTCCTGGTTTGTCTTTTACGGCCAGACCGAAAGCCCGGACAAAAGCTGCCATTTGCAGAATGGACAGGGCACAGACCGGGAAGTCATTACCCTCGACTTCCAAAAGCTTCATATGAATGTAAAGAAAATTGTATTTGTGCTGACGATTCATGAAGCGTTTTCAAGAAGGCTTCATTTTGGTATGATGCAGGATGCCTATATCCGTATTTTCAATGACCGCAATGCAGAATGTGTCAGCTTTCAGATGCGTGAATATTATTCCAACGTAATATCGATGATGATTGGCGAAATCTACCAGTACAATGGCAGCTGGAAATTCCATGCTGTCGGCAACGGCGTCGCAAAGGATCTGGCCGGGCTATGTGCTTTATACGGCGTAGAAGTTAGTGATTAGGAGGATTTTATATATGTTAACATTTGAAACAATCAACGAATTAACACTAAAAGTCACCTGCAGCGGCAGCGATGTACTGATTGCAAAGGCCGGCTCTTTTATTGCCGGAGACAGCGCAGGCGGTAAAAATTACAAATTCGAAAAACTGCTGCTCGGACCTCAGAATAATTTTGCACAGGCTGCCCTGGGCTCTCTGATCCGCAGGGTTACAGGAGAAAACATCCCGCTGATGAAGGTCATGCTGAACGGCAGTTCCACTACTTACTATGCCGTAGACAGCCAGCACGTCGTTATCTATAAGCTGGCCCCCGGAGAAGTGATCTCTGTAGAATCTGAGAACATTCTGGCTTTTACGCAGGAATGTGATTACGAAGTTCGTTTTCTTGGATGCGGCGTCCTGTCACAAAAAGGCTTTGCCACAACGATTTTGACCGGAGGAGGAAACAACTCTTATGTTGCTGTACTTTCCAACGGAAACCCGATTGTTTTAAGCAACATGCAAAGCCGCAATACCATATCGGTAGATCCTGACGCTGTGATCTGCTGGGTAAGCCAGTCCGGTTACTGTGACCCACAGATTAAAGCGGATATTAACTGGAAGACTTTTATCGGGCAGGCTTCCGGAGAATCTTATGCCTTTGAATGGAGCGGAAATCAGCCGGTTTCCGTAATTGTACAGCCTACCGAACGGCGGGGCGGTATCCAGCTTCGCATGGATTAAATTGAGAGGTGGAACCCATGGAGGAAAATACAATAACAAGAGAAGAAATCATGCAAAGAAGCATTGAAGATTTTAGTGAAGTCCAGCAAAATATGCTGCTTGCAAAAGAAGAACATGCACCGAAGACTTATGCCAGTTTAAAGAGGAAATATATTTCTCTGAAAACTTTGCTGCAAAGCTTAGGAGTAAATATGTCAGTCATTGACATCATCAAAGAATAGTGAATCTAATAATAGCAAATCTAATAACAGAAAATTCTAATAACAGAAAATTCTAATAACAGAAAATTTTTATACAAAGGAAACCCCTGCTTTTTATAAGGCAGGGGTTTTACAGTTTATTTTCCTGTTATTTTGATCCTTTTTTATGATTTGCCACTTCCGACAACTGCTTTCCGAATCAAATCTACCGGAATCATCGTAGCGCCCAGAATCACAACCGTAACCCATCCGACAATCCCAAACGGCTCGCAGCTGAACATATTTCCAATCCACGTAAACAGCGGGAATGGAATCAGCGCCGCATTCACGATCAACGCCTGTACGAAAATAATCGCAAAAAAGACTTTCATAAATCCGGTATTTTCATTCAAACCGCTGAAAATCGCAAAGGAATCATCTCTGACATTAAATCCGTTGAATAATGCACTTACAATAAACAATACAAAATATCCGGTCAAATGCTGTTCTTCATCTGCGAACAACCCTTTAAAAAACGGAAGCTTGAGGTATAAAAAGCTCAACACGGTAAGCCATGCGCCCATCGTCAGTATTTGCGCCATCATCTTTTTGCTTACAATGCTTTCATCTCTGCGCCGCGGCTTTTCGGTCATATACTTCTCAAGCGCCGGCTCATTCCCAAGCATAATCGCACCCAGGCTGTCCATCACCAGATTGACAAATAACAAGTGCGTTACCTTAAGCGGCTCCTCTACGCCAAAGAACGGTGCGATCGCACTGACAATCACCGCTGCTACGTTGATAACAAGCTGGAACTTACAAAATTTTAAAATATTATGATAAATCGTACGCCCATACCAGATCGCATCCTTAATGGACTTAAAATTATCATCCAAAATAACAATTTTTCCGGCTTCTTTTGCTGCTTCTGTGCCGCTTCCCATTGCAAAGCCCACATCCGCACGTTTTAACGCCGGAGAATCATTTACACCATCACCCGTCATACCGACTACCAGGTTCATTTCCTGACACAGCCGCACCATTCTTGACTTATCCGTTGGCAGTGCTCTGGCAATCACACGGATATCCGGTATGATCTTTTTCACTTCTTCGTCAGACATTTCATTTAGCTGTGCCGACGATAACGCTTTGTCTTTCTCACTTTTTAAAAGTCCTGCATCTTTTGCAATCGCTACGGCCGTTTCCAATCTGTCGCCGGTAATCATAACGACCTGAATGCCTGCTTCCTGCACCTGGTGAATCGCGTCTCTTGCTTCCGGTCTTACATCATCGCGGATACCGACCAAACCGATGATTACAATATCATCATTGATCGCATTTTCCACAAGCGGTTTCCCGGAATAACCAAACGCAAGCACACGCATTGCTTTTGAAGCAAGCTCATCGATCTTTTTGTTTAAAGCTGCCTGATCGATCTCTTTTTCATTACCGTCTGCGTCCAGATATTTCACTGCCTGCGCAAGCAGCTTTTCCGGCGCTCCTTTATAAAACGTCTTGCCAACATAATCGATGTGCGCCTGACTGAACTTATTGGCCGAATTAAATCCCTGGCTGGCTGTAACAACATATTCCTTATTTGCATTTGCAGCATTGAACGCCTCTTCGCCCATAAATTTCATCAATGCCTGGTCCGTTGCATTTCCACCGATGACTTTATGAGAAGCATCAAATAATGACTGCGTATTTTTACCGATGGCCAGATCCATCATCTTTTTGATTTCCGTATGGCTGCCAAGTTCAGGAATCGGAATCGATTTGCCATCCGCCGTAAAGAAATCTACGACTTCCAGCATTCCTTTTGTAATCGTACCTGTCTTATCACTGAACAGAATGTTTAAAGACCCTGCCGTCTCAATACCCTCGGCTTTTCTGACGAGTACGTTATGATCCAGCATTTTGCTTGTATTCTGCATCAGTACAAGAGATATCATAAGCGGCAGACCTTCCGGCACCGCGCATACTATAATAACTACTGCCAGCGAAACCGCGCGTATGACATCTTGAAGAATGACCTGAATGCCATTATCAAAATAAGCGGATACGCCTCCGGCTACCATAATAAAATGCACAAAATATAAAATGGAAATTGCAATCGCTCCGATATATCCAAAGGTAGAAATCTGCTTTGCAAGCTTGGCCAGTTTTACTTTCAGCGGAGAATCCGGTTCGTCTTCCTGCATTTCCTCTGCCATCTTGCCCATCATCGTCTTTAAGCCGACTTTTCTTACATCCAGAACACCTTCTCCGTCAAACACTACCGCGCCGCGAAACAGCGAATGTGCATCTACAAACGTATCGCCGGTAATATCTTCCGGCAGCTGAAAGCTTTCCTCTGCTTCTGTCTTTTTACATTCTTCTGCTTCTCCGTTTAATGCCGAATTGTCCACCCGCAAAGACCCCGAAACAAGAATGCCGTCTGCGGGGATTTTATTGCCTGACTGCAGTAATACTTTATCACCGGTTACGACATCATCCACCTCAATCACAGTAACAACGCCGTTTCGATACACTTTACATTCGTCTTTTTTGGTACTGTCTTTGAGTTCCCTGTACTTTGTATCACTCGCCACACCTGTTTTTGCTGACACAAAGGCTACGATCAGCACTGCCACGATAGTTCCAAGCGGCTCATAGATTTCCGCATATCCAAAGAAAAACATGACGATCATAAGCGCCGCAATCGCCAGCAGTACCCTTATCATAGGGTCTTCAAAAGTTTCCTTGAACTCGTCCCAGAAAGTCGTCGGTTCAGAATCCGGAATTTCGTTCGATCCATATTTTTTCCGCGACTCCTCTACCTCTTTATCTGTCAGCCCATTATATTTCATAAGTAATCTGTCCTCCAGTTTTTTTTGACTAGTTTCCCAATAAAAAATTATTTTTATACATAAGTTGTTTTTTGTTTTTTTCTTAGTTTATGAACTGTTTTTTCCTGCATTTTTATCATACATATCTGTTAGCCAGCTCGCCTAATCCCGGATCTGTCGTACCCTGTCCGACAGCGCTGAATTTCCACTCCCCGTTATGTCTGTAGATTTCTCCGAAAATCATCGCTGTCATTCCTGAATAATCGTCTGAAAGATTGTATTTACACATTTCACCGTTATTTCTTTGATCTACCAGCCGGATAAACGCGTTTTTAATCATTCCAAAATGTTGTTTGCGCGAAACAGCCTGATAAATATTAACTACTATCACAATACGGTCATATTCTGCGGGAATTTTACCAAGATCTACGAGTATCTGTTCATCATCTCCATCTCCGGCGCCGGTCAGATTATCTCCCATATGCTGGATCGCGCCTGTCTTATGCCCAAGATTCCCAAAATAAACAATATCCGACTTATCACACAGCCTCCCGTTTTTTAACAGCAATGCAGATGCATCACAGTCAATCGGCTTTGGTTTCGGCGCAAAAAAACCGCCTTTTGCTTTTTGCGCTTCGTCCCATCCTAAACCTACCATCATTTTGGAAAGACCTGCGTGTTCTTTTGATAAACTAACCTTTTGGCCCTTTTGCAAACTTACTGACATGAAACTGCCTCCTTTTTCTTTTTTACAAACATTACTCTGCGTCCACGCCATACTGCGCACAAAGCGCCTTTAATCCGCCCTGATAGCCGCTGCCGATCGCATTGAATTTCCATTCGCTGCCATTTTTATATACTTCGCCAAATACCGCCGCTGTCTCAATCGAAAAGTCTTCCCCCAGATCATAACGCAGCATCTCTTCTCCGGTATCCTCGTTATAAATTCGAATAAACGCATTGTTAATCTGTCCAAAATTCTGACGTCTTTTTTCCGGTTCATAAATCGTTACCGTAAATGCGATCTTTGTAATATTTTCCGGCACTTTCGAAAGATCTATTTTAATCTGCTCATCATCCCCGTCTCCGGCGCCTGTTAAATTATCTCCCATATGCTGTACACTCTCAGACGGATGTTTCAGATTCCCAAAAAAAACAAAATCTTCCTGTCTGGATACTTTTCCGCTATCTGTCAGTAAAAACGCTGCTGCATCCAGATCAAAATCTCCTCCTGTATCAAACTGGTTCACATCCCAGCCAAGGCCAACTACAACTTTTTTTAAGCCCGGATTTCCTTTTGTCAAACTTACTTTCTGTCCTTTTTGCAAACTAACCGGCATATTTTTCCCTCCTAAGTCGTCTCTATTCCATAATGTGCGCAAAGCGCCGCTAATCCACCCTGGAAACCGCTTCCAATTGCGTTAAACTTCCATTCGCCGTTATGCCGGTATAATTCTCCGACAACGACAGCCGTCTCAATGGAAAAATCTTCCCCCAGATCATAGTGGATCAGTTCCGTACCCGTCGCTTCATCCACAATCCGGATAAAGGCATTTGAAACCTGTCCAAAGTTCTGCCTTCGAGCATCCGAATCGTAGATCGTTACCGTAAAGGCAACTTTTTCCACGTTCGCCGGAATTTTGGTCAGATCTACCTGAATCTGCTCATCATCCCCATCGCCTGCACCTGTCAGATTATCTCCCATATGCTTTATGGCGCCGCTTGTATGCTCCAGATTGCCATAGAATACAAATTCTTTCTCCGTCGGACATTTTCCATTGGCGCCAACCATAAACGCTGCTGCATCCAGATCAAAATCCGCGCCGGAATCAAATGCATTCACATCCCATCCTAAGCCTACCATAATATTTTTTAAGCTTGGATTGCCTTTTGTCAGATCCACTTTCTGGCCCTTTGATAAATTAATCGGCATATTTACTTCCTCCTAACAAATGAAAATTAACAAAAAATGTTAATTTTCATTGTATCACAAGCTGGAACGACTGTCACTAGAAATTTTTGAACTGTCCGTGGCATTGGAAATTATATCGTAACAGTTCAGGTAGGTCTGCACATTTACTGTGCTGACCGTATAAAAATGTAGCGGTTTCCAGGTATCCGGCCCATCGCAAAGCGATTTCTAATGGCCGGATACGTAACAGTTCAATGGGTTATCTGAACTGTTACATTATATCTGAAAATTCATCGATCTTTTTATCTACTATGAAAATAGGAATGATTACAAATACAAATCCCACAAAACTGCAAAAGTAAATTATTATCTCGTATTCGATATCAGCAATAAACATAACTATCGTTATAAGAAAATCCAGAAAAGCACAAACA
This sequence comes from uncultured Eubacterium sp., assembly GCA_910584595.1. Lineage (GTDB taxonomy): Bacteria > Bacillota > Clostridia > Lachnospirales > Lachnospiraceae > Eubacterium_J. The sequence continues at coordinate 13,256 of CAJUBQ010000085.1, read as the reverse complement.
ATTGACATCTTTAAATATACATCAGGCGCTATTTTCTGAGCATAATCCCATGTTTCTTTTGATTTTACAGATTTCTTTGTTATAAAGCCCGACTTCCCAATTTCAAATTTTCTCTTACTTTTAAAATACAAAGCAACGGTACATAAAACAATTGGAAAAATAAAAATTAATAAAAAACGTATTCCCACTATTATTATTCCTAACATTATTTAGTCCTCCCAAACACAGTGCATAAGATTCCAAATATAGTATACTATATTTGGAATCTTTTTTCAATGAAATTCAGAAAACAGTTTGATAATAAATACACTGCATTGCTCTAAACCACATAACTGCAACCTTTTCAATGTCGAATTTATAAAAACTTAATATTGTATAATGTTGTATTTCACGCGAAATATCAGTATAATAACTGCAGCAAATAACAACTGCAGCAATCGAGATTGTATGAATCACAAAGGCGGTGGAAAATATGGAGGCATCGGAAGAAATAAGCAAAGAAGAAATCATGAAAAATGCTATGGACGATTTTAGAGAAGTTCAGCGGTATATGATTTTAGCAAAAGAAGAAAACGCAAAAAAATTATATGCCGAATTAAAGGAAAAATATGTATACGTAAAAGCATTACTTAACAGTTTGGGCGTGAACATTACAGATTTAGACAAGATAAAAGAATAAAATAACCACTAACCAGAGTGTAAAGCCTATGGAATTGCCAATCTGCTTTACACTTTTTATTTTAGGTATTTAAAATAGACGAACACATCTTTCACCAAACGGTATTCTATGATAAAACAGCCTGCCATTTTTGCTGTAAAAATAAAAAATTTCCCCCGAACATAATGACACAGCCCCCTTTTTGTGATACACTGATAAAATATGGAAGAAAACATATCTGAAAGAATTCAGGGGGATTGTTTAGTAATGAAAGAACCAATCATAGACCAAAGCCTGCTTGCATATATTCTATCTCTGTTAAGCATCCCTGAGAATGACGCCACGGACACCAGCCTTAAGACTTTGGAAGATGCCTCTTTCGTACCGGCTGATTGGCGGCTTCACACTGCCCGCGGCATGATTCGGTTTATGGACGAGATGCCAGGCGGTTTTTTAATATACCATGCAGACCAAAAGGAAGAAATCATTTATGCAAATAAAGCGCTTCTGCGTATTTGTCAATGTGATACGCTTGAAGAATTCAGAGAGCTGACCGGAAACTCTTTTCAAGGCTTCGTACACCCTGCTGATTTGGAAGCAGTCGAGCAAAGCATTCGGGAACAGATTGCGAAAAGCCGGTATGATCTGGATTATGTAGAATACAGAATTAAGCGCAAAGACGGAACGATCCGATGGATGGAAGATTACGGACATTTTATTCATCTGGACAGCGTTGGCGATATTTTCTACGTATTTATCGGCGATGCAACCGAAAAAAGAGACATGCAGCAAAAAATGCTGGAAAAGCAGCTGCAAAAAGAACAGGAATTAAAAAAGCAGATTGACAAATATCACAACGAAATGAAGATGATAAACCAGGAACATTTACGCCGTCTGGAAGTTATCGAAGGACTCAGCATTAACTATGAGTCCATTTTATATGCAGATCTTGATCTGGACAAAATACAGCCTTACCGGCTGAGCAACCGCACGATTCTGCAGTTTGAAAATACGAACGAGCCACGCAGTTTTTCCTGGTATACTATGGATTATATCAGAGTATGGGTTCATCCTGAAGACCGTGAAGCTGTCACCAGACAAACATCGTTGGAATATATCCGCAGCAAATTATCTGCCCAGAAGACTTATTATATTAATTACAGGGTCATTAAAGATTCCGAAATACAGTACTTACAGCTTCGGATTGTAAATGTCACAGCCGGCAGCCGGATTTCTCAGATTGTGATGGGATACCGACGCGTAGATGATGAGATACGGCGCGAAATGGAACAGAAACAACTGTTAGAAGAAGCGTTAACAAATGCAAACCTGGCCATTACTGCAAAGAACACCTTTCTTTCTAATATGTCCCATGACATGCGCACTCCATTAAACGCTATTTTTGGTTTTACTGCTCTTGCCAAAGGCAATCTGCACGACCAGACGAATCTGGAATACTACCTGAATAAAATCAGCGCTTCCAGTGAACAGCTGCTGGATCTTATTGATAAAGTGCTGGAAATTGCATGGACAGGCTCAGATGATATCCGTATTACAGAAACCGAATGCAGTCTGAAAGAAATTCTAAAAAATGTCAAACATACGTTTCTGCCATTGGCGCAGGAGAAAAACATTGCGATTACATTAGATGCTTCCGGACTTGCCCACTGCGATATCCAAAGTGATCCGGACAAACTGGAAAGATTTCTTTCTTATTTGACGCATAATGCTATAAAATACACCCCAAAGGACGGTCAGGTTACGATATGTGCCACAGAATTACACACTCTGCCAAATGACCATGCCGTGTATCAGTTTGTTATTAAAGATAACGGCATTGGAATCAGTCCGGAATTTATCGGCCGTATTTACGACCCGTTCGAACGTGAGAAAAATACAACTTTCAGCGGCGTCATCGGTACCGGGCTTGGTCTTACTATTGTGAAAAATATAATAAGCGCTATGGGCGGAACCATCGAAGTGCAAAGCCATGTAGGAAGCGGCACCAAATTTACGGTCACTCTGCGCCTTAAGACACAGAACCACCCGATCCCTTTTAACATGAGCATCGATGATACGATAGCCTATTTATCCAGGCACAAAATCCTGCTCGTAGAAGACAATGAGATTAACCTTGAGATCGAAACAGCGATTCTCGAAGGTCTGGGATTTCAGATCGATACAGCTGAAAACGGCAGTATCGCCGTAGAAATGATAGAAAAAGCCGCAGCAGACGAATATGCGCTGATCCTGATGGACATCCAGATGCCGGTTATGAATGGAAGGCAGGCTGCAAGAGCCATTCGCAGAATGAAAAATAAAGCAGTGTCACGGATTCCAATTATTGCACTGTCTGCAGACGCATTCGAAAGTGACAAACGCAAATCCATCGAAAGCGGCATGGATGCACATCTGCCAAAACCGATTGATGTGCCTGTATTGTTAGAAACGATTGCCAAAACGATTCAGATGCATAGATTTTTGTATGGAAATACGTAACAGAAAGGAATGTACAGATGCCACAGCCATTGACAACGAATAACATCTGCACAGAAGATGATTACGACCGCCTGCCGGAAACAGAACGTGCGGAACTTATAGAAGGACAATTTTACGATCTTGCCGCCCCCAGCCGGATACATCAGGAAATTTTAATGGAATTATCCGCTGTCATACGCAACTATATCAAATCCAAAAAGGGATTATGCAAAGTCTGTCCTGCCCCATTTGCGGTAAAGCTGTTTGCTGACAGAACAACGATTGTAGAACCGGATATCAGCGTTATCTGCAAACCAGATAAACTGACAGAGAAAGGCTGCAGCGGCGCTCCTGACTGGATCATTGAGATTGTTTCTCCCCGTAATCCCGGCCACGACTATGTAAAAAAGCTAAATCTATATATGGACGCCGGGGTGCGTGAATACTGGATTGTTGATCCTTTAGAAAAAACGGTTCTTGTATATCATCTTTTTGAAAGCCGTTTTATCGTACGCACTTATACATTCCATGACAAAATCAAAGCTGAAATTTTTGATGACCTCTGGATTGATTTTAAGGAATTTGAATTATAACTTGATTTATATTTTGATTTATATTTTGATTTATTTCAAAAATTATCCAACAAAAATTCCAGCAATTCTTCTGAAAACACATGCTTTCCAGACATCTCGTAAACCGAAGCCGAAGTCCCTGCATTTATCCGGCCGTATCCGGCCGGAGCCATTGCCAGATCTGCCTGTTCCAGCATTGGAACATCAAATGCGCTGTCTCCGGCTGCGGCTGATTTTTTTACTCCAACTGCCTGTTGAAATCTGGCAGCAGCCATCCCTTTATTTAAATTCTTTGGAACGACATACACTTTCTCACCGTTGGAAAATACATCGGTCTTAGACGGATGCAGCGCATGTTTCAAACATCTGACTGCATCCTGCGGAAACCTGCATTTTGTAAATACAAACAGCTGTTTGATATACCGCACTTCAAACATCCTGCTTTTTTCCTGTTCCAGAAGCCAAACGGCACGTTCCATCTCATTCCTGCTCTCACGAACCAGCTGCAACGACTGCTCATACCATGCCGGATCCTCCTGCCCGTCTTTGAGCAGTACCCCGCCATTACAGACAAGCGCATAGGTTATCTTTCCGATTCCAAGATCAATACGGCCATACTGCTCCGTCGTCCTTGTCGTCACCGGAACGATGCACATACGCTTTTTTACTTCCAGCAAAAGCCGGTAAGTCTTTTCCGTAATAAAAGAAACTTCACGGCCTTTGTAAATCTCAACGCTTCGTTTTTCTCTCCCGATATCATGCTTATAAGAATAAATCAATGTATGATCCAGATCCGTATAAAAAACGTCCATGCAGTATATGCCAATGCCTTTCTATTTTATTTATTCTTAATTTATTTTTTATCCGGCATATGGTACATCTGGTTAAATTCCTGTTTGATATTTTCAAGCCGCGCCTGATCTTCTACACGCTGCTTTCTCGCCTGTTCCTGAATCTGTCTTGTTTCTTCTATGCCGGATACAATCGTTTTCCAGGTTGTTTCCAGTGTTTCGATTTTAATCGAACTTCCGGATGCAAGCTGTGCCGTATATTTAGACTGTTCTACCGTATTTCTTGCATTTTTAACCAAAAGCTCATTCGTCTTTTGGTCGAGCGCCGACATCGCCTCCGCCTGCACTTTTTGTCTTTTCAGCATAATCGCCTGTGCCAACGCCTGTTTAAACACCGGAAGCGTAATAATAAATGCAGAATTAATCTTTCTCACGAGATTCATATTGCTAAATTCCATCGTCTTTATCATTGGAATAGACTGCATTGCCACACTTTCCGCCGTACGCAAATCCTGGGTTCTTTGCTCTAACATCATGAGCGCCTGATTTAAGCTTGTCAGTTCAAACTGAATCGATGTATCGCCTGTAGCAGCCATATCCGATTCTCTCTGCGCAATATACTCCTGCAGTTCTCTGCATCCCTGCTCTCCGGCCAGAATATAGCGCACTAATTCATGGTAATAGTTCACATTTGCATCAAACATCTGGTTCAGATTCCGATTGGACTGCTTAATTTGAGACTCATACTGTTTTAACTGCACGTAAATTTTATCTACCTCGTCTCCCATCGTATGATATTTGTCCAAAATCTTTTCCAGCTGTTTTCTCATATTCCCAAACAGCTTTTTAAAACGCCCCGGATTTTCCTGAATTTCCTCGATATCAAACTGATCCATAATCTTTGCAAGCGTATTTAACATCTGACTGGAATCATCAATCTGCGACATGCTCATACTGTTTAATACAACGTCCGAAGCTTTCGAAATCTCCTCTGCAACTTCTGCTCCAAAAGAGACGATCGTCTCCAGATTATTGACCTCAATCATACTTGTCAGTGCATCTACTTCCTTAGAACCTACCAGCGCTTCATTCATCTGCTCTCTGTCAGCCACAATATCATACTGCTGCACTGCTTCGATTTCTTTTTTTTCATTACCAAAATCTAATCCCATTTTAATTTTCCTCTTTACTTTCCTCTTTTAAATAATTTATCACGCCATGAGATACGTGTTTTAAACAAAGAACTTTCCAGATTTGGTACATGCAGATCATACATATACTCACCGATTTGATGCTCTTCCATCAATTTGCGGTTAAAATGCTTTTCTACATTCTGATAACCCGTCGGTACGAAAAACACAACATCAAACCCAACCCGATTTAAAAATGCCGTTAATATAGAATCTTCCAAAGAAATTATCTGCTCTGTCGTATGAATATAAATAAGCTTCGGATTCTTTTTTGTAAAATCAAACTTTTGAATCAGCCTTACGATCTCCTTTGGCAAATTCAGCACCGTTGCTATCGTCGTATACTCTGCTCCGTTTTCAAATGTTCCCCGGATCACTTTTTGTTCCATCAGCAGCTTTAATTTATCTAAAATATAATCCTGAATTTCTTCTCTTAAAAATCCGTATGGATAACTGGGATGGGATTTGATTTTATCCTTTGCCAGCCTGCCGTTTTTATAAAACTCCGCTGCATAAGAACGCATCGGATTTGGCGCTGTCGGTTCGATAAACGGCGCCGACTTTATCACGAACGTATCTTCTGTCACCAGCTCTTTGATCGAGCGCCAATACTGCGGTACAAGTCCGTCCTTGACTCCGGATACTTTTGCAAAAATAACCGGAATATGCACTTCATCCTCCACCGTACTAAAACTGGGACGGTATTTTATCTCCTCTTTCCATAAAATTCCAATCTCTTCATACATCGTCTGCAGGATAACCGTTTGCGCTTTTTCATATTGTTTTTCCCGATAAATGCCACTGTCCTGATACATCAGCGTATCCAGCTCACGCTCTGCATGATATGCCGCCGTACCGATCATAACATCCGTCTGCTCCTGCGGAAACATCTTGAGATCCAAAGACTGTTCTTTATGAATATCGTAAAGCAGACGGTCTTCCAAACAGCAATTACCGCTGCCCTTTGGACATAAGATCAGCACATCTGCCGGAAGTCTGGCAAGCAGGCTTAAAAACAACGCTTCATTTTCATCCTTACATCCGCCCAGATAAATAAAGCAGCTGATATCCGACTCTTTCCAGCCGGCAAACAACCGGCCCTGGTATCTTTTCAGCCAGCAGAGCACGTAAACTGCCTGATTGGTCAGTCTGTTTAAATTCAGCTGTGCCTGCTCTTTTTCATCCGCTTCCATCAGCATGACATCCACAAACGCCCGAACCATCATACGCTGCAGTTCCGGCTGCTGCGCAAAGCTGATATTGGAAGACAAATCCATAATCAGCTGGTCTGATTTTGTATAATGATGTCTGCGCACAGCTGCAATTTCCTCCATTGCAGGACGCCCAAGACTTTCATTTACAATAACGATCTGGCGTCCGCTGTTTTTCAGATTCAAATAAAACCGGTACAGCTCATTTGCATAAGTCGTCTTATCTTCTGCCCCGTTTATCCTGATAAAACAATTATAGTAAAACTTCGGATCCTCTCCCCGTTTTAGAATATCTTTTTGTATATCCGGCAAACCGCTGCCTTCGATCCAGGCATTCGTACAATTCAGCCGTTTTGACCGCTGTCCGTACATTCGCTCTCTGTTCGCCGCATTTTGTACCTCAGCTTGTATCTGCTTAAGCGAAAACCCCTGCGGAAACGCCTGCATTCCCGGCAGTTTCAGCTCGATGGAATGCAAAGACAGTCCATCCAGTTTCAAATACCCTGCATCCCCCGCATACTGCAGCAGCACAACGTCACAGCCCGCATTGGATAAAATAGATAAAATCATCAGCTCATACTGGCTGACTGTTCCTTCATATAAGATCTTTGGCACATTGTTTTCTCCCAGCTGATTGACAATACGCTCAAATCGATAATAAAGCCAGCACATACACTTAATATATGCATTTTTTAACATATGCTCTGTTTTTCCTTCTTTTTGCATCAAAAACAGGGCATCATACAAACTAAGCGCTACATTCTCCCTCTGATGTGCATTCATACGCGGCAGCCATTTTTTCAGTCCTGCCTCGATAAATGCCGGACTCAGCTGAAATGCCGGCCCCATAATCTCCTGATAATAAGCCAGATTTTTTTCATCAGGATTGCGCAGCTTCCCTTCAATGATAACACCGCATTTTCTTGCCGCTTCATAATAAGAGCGGATAAATCCGGCAATTTCCTCCGTATACCCATTGATTCTGTAAAAAAAGACACCCGCACTTTCCCGTTCGTCCAGCTTTTTAAAATAGTCGTTTAGATTCTGAATAGTAATATGTCCAAACACGATTGCCACCTTCATTCACTCATATTTCATACCAACGATGCTTTTATGACCGAAAGCCCTGGATAAATAAATTGATGCTTTCATATCCGACAGCCAGATTAATATTCTGTCCCCGGTCAAATCCTGCGGCGCTAATCCCAATAACCTCTCCATACATATTTAATACCGCTCCTCCGGAACTGCCATGAGAAATCGGAGCGGTAAACTGTATCATATCCACCCCGTCAATCGTACGAAAACCGGAAATAATGCCATCTGAAATGGAATTAAACAATCCGAGCGGACTCCCAATCGCTGCTACCGCCTGGCCCCGCACTAATTTTTTGCGGCCCTGATAAATCGGAAGCGGCTGCAGCCGCCTTGGTATTCGAAGCAGCGCCAAATCTAACACCGAATGATACTTTATCAGTTCATCCGTCTGATACACCTTGTCATCATTTTCAATGCGCACAGAATAAGAAGCTCCGCCTCTGACCACATGGTCATTGGTAAGTATGTAACCGGACTTTCCAACCATAATACCGGAACCGGTAGCGATCACATCTCCATTTGGATCATGCACCAGAATCAGTACGATAGAAGAAGCAAGCGTCGCAAGCTCTTCAAAACTTTTTTCTGCCTGCTGCTGTGACTTTTGACGCTGATCCTGCACAGAAAAACCTGCTGTATTGGATGCGGAACATGCATGTTTCTTTCTGACTCTCTGCGGTATCTTTACTACAACGTTACCCGTTTCTTTTAAAACCGCTTTTGCTGTATCCGCCGTTCCATGCAGATGCATGCTGTTTGTCGGCTCATATACAGGTATATCCAACGTGCGAAACTCTCCCATACGTATTTCCTTCGATAAATGTTTCAGCGGATGATTCTTCAAGTCCCCTTCCGTCTGCAAAAGCAGCACATCACACCCTATCTGCGTCAATAAATAATAATATAAATACTCCTGCTCTTTTGTTACATTATCCGCGACTATCTTCATACAACTGTCCACGCTCCACTGTCTCCATCCGGCACATACATAATCAAACCAATACAGCATTTTCACTGCAAAATTTTTCCGCATAGACTCCGTAACAGCCGCTTTTGCTTCCAAATATCTTTCCACCACCTGTTTACATGCCGCCCCAAGCTGAACAGCAAGCGCACCATGACTTACCTTTGTACAAACTCCATCATCCGGATGATCCAGCCACCTGTGATAACACTGCGTATAAAATAAAATATCTTCTGAAACGGACAGCGCAGGCAACACATGAACTCTTTGATAAAACAACCTGCCCTCCTGCATCCGCCGGCTCAGTATGGCATCCATCCGGTGCAGTTGGTTTTCAAAATCCACATTTGCGCCAAGCAGCCGCACAAAATACACATCTTTACTGCTTTTTGAAACCCTCCCCCTGATATTTGCAAAGTCTTCCATCGAAGTTACTTCTGTAATGTTATATCTGTATGCTATAACCTGTTCCATTCTGTACTGTTCCATTCTGACCACCTGTATCTTTTTCGTTACGGCAACTGTCCCAGAGCTCCATCCGGCGACTCTGTGCTTTTTATTTTATCACATGCTTTCCTATTTATCTACTGTATTCTCAGCGTTTTATTTTTACGTATATCATTTCCAATATTGGTAATACAAAGCAACGTCACTGTTAAAAATCCCCCCGGAAACAATACGACCCACCAGGAACTGCCAGGCAGCGCCTTCTCAGCCAAAGAAAGCATGCTTCCCCACGATATGGTTTCTATCGGCAGACCAATCCCCATAAAACTAAGCGCTGCTTCTGCCGCAATCGCACTACGGATATTCATGACGGCCATAAACATGATCGAAGGAAGGAAATTGGGCGCCAGATGTCTCCACAGCACATAAAAAAAACTGCCGCCCATACATTTAGCCGCAACAATATATTCCTGATTCCTGATCTGGCGCACCTCGGTACGGACAATCTTTGCCATACTCATCCAGCTCGTTGCGCCTATGGCAAATGCGATACTGCCTGCATTTGCCTGCCCAAATACTGCCTGCAGCAAAATAACAGACAGCATTCCCGGTACACTCAGCAGTATCTCAGTCAGTCTCATCAAAAGCGCATCCACCCATAAAGGCGCACTGCCGCTGACCGTACCAATCACGACCGCTAATACGGCCGAAATCAACGCGGCTTCTATGCCAATCCATAAAGAAATCCTGCCGCCATACCAAATCATAGAAAAAATATCCCTGCCCAAAGTATCCGTCCCAAATAAAAACTCTCTGCAAGGAGCCGTATTCGAATGTTCCAAATCCAGATACGCAGGATCTTTCGTCATAATAAGCTCTGCAGACAGACAGCAAATGAGAATCAGAAACAAAATAGCTGCTGATACCATCGGTCTGTCCGGATGCAGCCTTTTTTGGGAAAAAGATACTTTTTGCTGTATTTGCCGCATTCCGGCTTTCCTATATTCATTTTTCATTTTATTTTTTCACTCTTATTATTTTATTCTTGTTCTTTTTGATCCATATGGCAGGAAAGCAACATGGTTATTTCTGAGACGTCCTGCTGATGCGCGGGTCAATCCTTTCATTTATGATTTTCGCAGCCATATTGCTTAAAATCACTACGCCCCCGGAAAGTATACTTAGCAGCATCAGCAAATGATAATCTTTATACCGCGCACTTTCATAAGAAAGCGTCCCAATCCCCGGATATGAAAATACCAGCTCCACCATATAAGTTCCGCCCATAATATGAGGGACCGCAACTGCCATCAGACTCAGATAAGATGGAAATACGTTCCGCAGACAATGTTGAAAGAGAATCCTTCGTTTTTTTAATCCTTTGGACTTTGCAAACAGAACATAATCCATCCGAATTTCTTCCAAAATCTGGTTACGCACCATATATGCATAATACCAAAGATGCACAACGATCACCACTGCCAGCGGTAAAACCAGATGCCGGACACGGTCTGCCAGATCATCTTCCATTCCGATCGTATACGCGCCGCTGCCGGGAAGCCATTGTAATTGTACGCAAAAGACAAAAATCAGCATAAGCGCCAGCCAAAACTCAGGAATACAGCAAGTAACCGTACCCACTTTGCATAGCACACGATCTGCCAGACTGTCTTCTTTCCAGGCGCACAAAATGCCAAGCAATAACGCGAACACAAAAATCAAAAGAAATCCAACGCCTCCTAATAACAGCGTATTGCCTATCCGCTCACCGATTACTTCCCGTACGTCCATTTTATACTTATAAGAAATGCCAAAATCTCCGCGCAAAGCACGCTCCAGCCAGCGAACATACTGCACCCGGATCGGCTCCTTTAACCCAAGCGCCTGTTCCGCCTGTTCCCGCTGTGTGGCGCTCATCTTTTCCACACGATCACCATAGTATGATACAAGCGGATCTCCCGGAGCCAGTCTGGATATATAAAATACAAAAACAGAAAGAAAAAACACACTTATCACAAATGACAATATTTCTTTGCTTATATATAATACTCCCTTGCCCATTTCACATAACTCCTGTTTTTCATTGTCAGAAACCAAACGTTCTGTCTGCGTCTAAAAGCATTTTTGTATACGGATGTTTTGGATGCGCAAACAGCTCTTTGGTCGGTGTGCATTCCACCAGTCTCCCATGACACATCACTCCAATCCGGTCACACAGCGATTCCACCAGTGAGAGATTATGTGCAATCAGTAAAATTGTAATATTCTGCTCTTTTTTCAGTTCACGAAACAACTCTGCAATCTTTGCTTGTGTTCTTACATCCAGCGACGCCAGCGGTTCATCTGCAACGATCAGCTCCGGCTCGGTCGTAAGCGCTCTGGCAATTGCCACACGCTGCCTTTGCCCACCGGATAATTCTGACGGGTATCGATCCAAATATTCCGTATTCAGCCCGACTACGCGCATCTGATACTCTGCCTCTGTGCGCATAGAACCTCTTTTGGGTGTGATACGTTGTATTTTCATAGGTTCTGTAATAATATCACACACCTTCATACGGGGATCAAGACTGGAAACGGAATCCTGAAAAATAAGCTGCCTTGTCTTTTGCAGCAATTGCCGGTTTTTACGGTATTCTTTTGGATCACACGTATTTATACCTTTGAAAAAAACGCTGCCGCTATCCGGCTTAAAAATATTCATAATACAGCGGGCCGTTGTAGATTTGCCGCAGCCCGACTCCCCAACCAGCCCAAATATCTCACCCTGATAAATCTGAAACGACAAATCGTCCACCGCCTTTACAACTGCCTTTTTCCTTATTCTGTTTTCCAGGTTATTTTTAAATAAAAACCGGCAGGAAAGATGTCTGATATCAAGCAAAATCTCATTTTCTGCTTTTTTTTGCTCCGGCTTTGCTTCATATTTTTTTCCGGAAAATGATGCATATGCCTGCAGCAGTCCGCACGTATAAGGATGTCCGGGACTGCATAAAATTTCTTTCACCGTACCAATCTCTAAGATCCTGCCCTGTTTCATAACCGCTACCCGATCTGCTACTGCCGCTGCAGCTTTTAAATCATGCGTCACAAACACTGCTGCCATGCCCCGTTTTTGCTGTATGTCAGCAAACAGTTTCAAGATCTGCGCCTGTGTCACTGCATCCAGCGCCGTCGTTGGTTCATCTGCAAACAAGATGTCCGGATTACCGGCTAATGCAACAGCCAACACGCTGCGCTGACACATCCCGCCGGAAAACTGGTATGGATACTGCTTCATACGCTCCATTGGCCGATCAATGCCTGCCATCTGCATCAAATCAGCAACCTGCCGCCGCAGCTGCGCACCTTTTATGTCAGGCTGATGTACTTTGACTGCTTCTGCAATCTGTGCGCCAATCGTCATGGTCGGATTCAAAGCTGTCATCGGATTCTGCAAAACCATCGAAAATACGTTACCGCGCAGCCTGCACATCTTTCGTTCCGGATATCCGGTAATGTCTGTACTATTTACAAATATACTGCCTGTTTTTATTTTGGCACAGGGCGGCAGCAGCTTTAAAATGCTTTTGCACAAAACCGTCTTTCCACAGCCGGATTCTCCCACAACAGCAAGCGTTTCACCGGATTTGAGCGAAAAATTTACATCCTGTAACGCCTGCACCTCACCCCTGGGTGTCACAAAGCTGACAGACAGATTTTTCACTTCCAACAGCAACGCCATGTCCACCTTCCTTTCTTCCATTTTATGGTAACAGTTCAGATAACCCATTGAACTGTTACGTATCCAGCCATTAGAAATCGCTTTGCGATGGGCCGGATACCTGGAAACCACTACATTTTTATA
>CAJUBQ010000084.1 GCA_910584595.1 uncultured Eubacterium sp. | reverse complement strand
CTCCGCATAGTGGGGAGTGCAGATCGCGGGAATGATTTTTCAAACACGCTCTAGCTTAACGATTTACTTTTTTCAAAAATACAGATATAATAGCCTTATACTCACAATCACTAAACTTTGCCAATTATCCAGACTCACGAGCGTTTCCATGTTATTTACATACAGTTCCTAAAGTTTATCGCTCGTGAGTATAACGAATATTTATTATACTCTTTCCTGATAGGAGGTTCCCTAAAATGAACGTATACCATAACAGCGCATTCTATGGACACGACCGGTACGCAAAAAAACTGAAGCCGCTTGCAATCCAAAAAACTTTTTTCTGGGAAATGCAGGAAATCTATATCCCCGCCGTTTATCTCGGAAAATCGGGTGCAGTTTTAGATATATGCGCAAAAATTTCCGTAGAAGCTATGGCTGCATTTTTAAAAAAATGGCATCGCAGACAAACTACCGCAGAATCTGCAAACAATATGAAAAATACCATAATCACGATGGAAGCTCTGGACGAAATGCAGGCTGAAAATCCTGCCCACGGAGATTTTGCCATAGACATGTGCCTTGACCATACACCACTCACACGCCGTATCAGCAGCAGTCTCCAATGGTATCCCTCTGACATTTTACAGAAACAAAGCGCAAATGAAATATGGAAAAACGAAAAAGAAGCAGAACAGCTTATGGATGCATATCACTGCGACCGGAGCTTCTGCTGGCATTTTGGAAGGATTTCTTATGATTGGGATAAACCGATTCTTTTTCCTCAAAAAATATGTTTGCAGCTGAAAGATCATCCGATCTCCCTTACTGCAGAACATTTTACTACTAATGGGCCATGCGGCGGCAAAACAATCACATCTTTTCATCCTGTAACCGGACAGAAATATACGTTGACACTACACGGATGCGAACCGATGCAGACTGATTTTACCGGAATTGGAAAAAAAGGGATCCTGTATCCGGAATACAGCCAACTGCTTTCCTACGATATATCACCAAACGCCGACCGCACCGTATTAGATATCAAAGATTGTTCCGATTGTGACGAACCTAAAAGCATCCAGAAAAAATACAGCCATGCAGATGGCGCGTCCGCTGTATTTTGGGCTGGAAAAAATACTGACCCAAAACTGCGAACGGCATTGTCTTCTCTCCATTTTAAACCCGTATCAGAAATCCAATGGCGAATTGTATATTTTATAAAACGCAGAGAAGACATGGAAATCAGCTTTCTGCTTCCCCAAGCCCCTCCATGACTTCCATCAGCTTTTTATACGCTTTTTCACTGGCTGCACCATAAATAACTTCCAGATCGCCGCAGTCCATAACGACAACCATATGGTCATATGCGTTGCTGTAAAAACTCATATCCATTTCAATCCATCCATGCAGCTCATATGACTTTCTTTCCAGCTTTGATTGAATCACTTTCAGTTCATCTTCCGTGAGCCAGAGCACAAAGTCATCTGCCTGATAGGCAAACGCAAATATCGCTTCATAAGCCAGTGCAGCCTGCAAAAACTCAGTGACAGTGCAAGCACATACCGACCAGTTTTTTTGATCCATCGTTACATATACTGGCGGGTCGTTCTTCGTTAAATCTGCTTTTAAAATACCTGCCTGGCAACAGCCCTGATTCTCATTTAACAGTATCAGATAATCACTGTTTTGTAACCAGGCCTGCTCCTGAAAATCCTGCGGCCCTATCCAATGATCCTGTCCCTGATGAAGCTGTTTCGTGCCGCCAGCCTGGCTCCAAAATTCTTCCAGCGCTTTTGGCAATGCGCCAAACAGAACTTTGGCTTTTGTAATGTCTTCTTCTGCATATCCATATAATTGCTCTGTGTTATACAACTGTTTTATCATTTCAAGAAAATTCATCCGAATGCTCTCCTTTATTTCTATGTATTCTTATGTTTAAAATCTGCATACATCCTGTTTTTATCAACTGTTTATTACAAATATATATCGGCCAATTTCAAGCCTTATATGAGCATTTTCGACAAATTTCTAACATTATTTACCAATTATTTGTATTAATTTCCAGTCAAAGCGCAAATTGCTAATTTCAAACTGTTATTTTGCACAACTACACAATCCTTTCTGATTCATAGGACTGTATGTACCAAACACAGGTTCATTTATATTTCAGTTTTGTTCGTTTTAAAATATCCTTGGGATTAGCCGTATACGACAGCTGTTTTAAGTCTGCATTCTTATAAAAGCGAATCTTCCTCATCGCCTGAAACTGATTTTTTGAAAAAGGAAACCAGCCGGTTCTGCTTTTGAACCGGCTGGTTTCTGCTGCCTTCCTAAATTTTATTTACATTTGATATATAGCCCCTTGAATACTTTTTTCTATCGCACCAGACAAGGTTTTTTTGCATCAAACTTCCAGCCCGGAATTAAATACTGCATCCCTGCTGCATCGTCTCTGCCGCCCAGACAGCGTTCCTTATAAAGTTCATGCGCCTTTAAAATCTGTTCCATATCTGCTTCCACACCAAGCCCCGGCCGATTCGGCACTGCTACACATCCGTCCACGATCTTAAGCGGCTCCTTTGTCAGCCGTTCTCTGCCTTCCTGCCAGATCCAATGTGTATCCAGTGCATTGTATTCTCCCGGGACTGCAGCGCCGACCTGTGTAAACATCGCCAGTGAGATATCAAAATGGTTATTTGAATGTGAACCCCAGGTATATCCAAAATCATGACACATCTGCGCTACGCGCACCGATCCGCTCATCGTCCAAAAATGCGGATCTGCCAAAATTATATCAACTGCCTGTGATTCCAACGCATGGCCGACTTCACGCCAGTCTGTAGCGATCATATTCGTGGCCGTCGGAAATCCGGTTCTTCTGCGAAACTCACTGACAATTTCACGTCCGGAATACACACCTTCCGCTCCGCATGGGTCTTCGCAATAAGTTAAAATCCCCTGCATTCCTTTGACATATTCCACAGCTTCTTCCAAAAGCCATCCACCGTTTGGATCCAGGTCAATCCGCGCATCTGGAAACTCTTTCTTCATCGCACGAATCACTTTCATTTCTTCATCGCCTTTTAATACACCGCCCTTTAATTTAAAGTCAGCAAATCCATACTTTTCCTTCGTCGCACGCGCCATTGCCACAATCGTTTCCGCATCTAACGCTTCTTCGTTACGCAGACGATACCATTCGCAATCAGAATCCAGCTCCGAATCATACGGCAAATCTGTTTTTTTGCGGTCACCAACGAAAAACAGATACCCAAGCATCCGCACTTTATCACGCTGCTGTCCATCGCCCAGCAGCTCGCAGACCGGAACGCCAAGATATTTTCCTAATAAATCCAGACACGGCGCTTCGATGGCTGTAACCACATGTACACCTGTACGCAAATCAAACGTCTGATTTCCCCGTACATCGTTCTCTCCTTTGGAATCCAGATGTGCCTTCACCTTTAACAGCATACTTTTGTACTGCGCAATGTCTGTGCCTTCTACAATCGGAACACATTCCTTTAAGGCATTCGTAATCTTTTCTCCTCCAGGAACTTCACCGATTCCCATTTCACCGTTATCTGCATACAATATCACAATGTTCCTCGTAAAAAACGGCGCATGTGCCCCACTTAAATTCAGCTCCATACTGTCTTTTCCTGCTACCGGATACACTTCCATTTTCGTAATCTTTGGCATTCTAAAATCCTCCCTTTATTATTTTTCTCTTGCAATTTTGATATATTTATTGTATAAAGAAAGGAAGAATTAGTCAAATTACTATTTTTTGTATACTCACTAAGTAAAACTTATAGTTAAAGATTACATACTACAGCATTTCATATCCATGAAATTCCGTCATATAACACAATAAAACTCAACAGAGTACAATATTCTATAAAATAAGCCAAATTTTACAGCTTTCAAACAGGGGGGATAATTTATGGATCTTCGGCAGATTGAATATATCGTAAAGATTGCAGATGAAGGAAGCATTACGAAAGCCGCGGCACAGCTGTATATCTCACAGTCCGGCCTGAACCAGCAGCTGTTAAAACTGGAAAAAGAACTTGGTGTGCCGCTGTTTCACCGCAGCAAATATGAGCTGCGCCCGACACAGGCAGGACAAATCTATCTGACATACGGACGCCGCATACTGGAAGAAAAACGGGAAGCTTATGCACGAATTCATGACCTGGCAAAAAATAATACCGGATCTTTGCGCATTGGATTAACTCCGGAACGTGGCACAACGATGTTATTACATATTTACACAGACTTTCATACACAATTTCCGGCTATCACGATTGAACCAGAAGAAATCCATGTGAAAAAACAGCTTACCATGCTCATGCAGGATTATCTTGATATCGGCTTCGTCACGCTGACCGATCAGGACAAACTGCCTGGCATGGAGTTTGTTCATATTAAGACAGAACCTGTTTTACTTGGCGTCCCGCGCACCCATCCGCTTGCCGCCTGTGCCGGCGCTCCTTACAGCCCTTACACAGACATTGACCTGTCACTGTTTGCAAAAGACCCCTTTATTTTGATGTTTAAAGGCTCTACACTGCGCGGCGTCATTGATCCTTTATTTGAGACCGCCGGATTTCTTCCGCATATCCTGTTTGAAACAGCCAGTAACCGTACCTTATATACGATGGTAAAAAAATCTATGGGATGTACGCTCATTCCCGAAACTTACGCTTTGGAACAGGAAAGCATCGCCTATTTCAGCCTGCCGCAAAAGCCTGTCTGGGAACTCGCGATTGCTTACCGCAAAGGACATTATCTGTCAGAACCGGCCAAAGTGTTTATCCGGCTTGCCAAAAGCTACTGGACAGCTTAACCCCTTCCTAATAAGAGGCGTCCTAAGACGCCTCTTCATACCGGTTATCCAATCCCGGCAAACAGCTGTTCCATCTATTTTGTTCTTTTGCGCTTTTCACGCCTCTTTTCCCAGCGAAGCTCAATCTCTTTATAATAAAAAGCATTCAGTTCCGCACAAAACAGCAGAATATACATACAAAAATAAATCCAAAACATCGTAAGTACAATCGTTGTCAAAGAACCATACATAGAAAATCCGTTAAAATAACCTACATAAACCGAAACTCCGACCGAAAACAAATACCATACGACAGTACAAAGCGCTGCTCCCGGAAGCTGATTGTGAAAATTGATTTTGTGTCCAACCACTTCCCTGCGGTCAGGCAGTGAATAAAAAGCCATCATCACAATCAAAATCATAATCGGTGTAATAATCAGTATTCGAAAATCCAAAATTTTCGACACTACGCCTCCGATGACTGGTAAATAATAAATCAAAAGCTCTTCCAGTGACCGTCCAAAAATAATCAGCACCAAAAATATAACAATCGCAACAAGGAAGCTAAACGTATAAATAATCGCCTTCATCCGCAAAATCAGCCAGCTTCGTTTTTCCTTCACGCCGTTTACCTCATCCAGCCCGTCAGAAAGGTAATGGAGTCCTTTCGAAGCAGACCAAATGGCAACAACTGCCGTCGTAGATAAAATACCTGTTGATTCGGAAAATACTTCATCTAGTATCGTAATAATGATCGGCTCCAAATAATCCGGCAAATACTGGTGCACCCACTGCAGCAGCATTGCTTCTGATATCGGCGTATACTGAATGAGCGTGATAAAAAACATGATCAGCGGCACAAGCGACATCATAATAAAAAACGCCGTTTGCGCCGCATAAGCGCCAATATTATCTTCTTTACATTTATCCAGTAAACGCAGACTGTCTAAAAATATCCGTTTCATAGTTTCCCTTTCCGGCTAAGGAACTGTAAAGAAATAACTTGCAAATCGTCTGCAGGATTTTTCTTTACAGTTCCTAAACTCCTATCTTATATAACTTTAACACGTAAGACCTTTATTTTTTATTGATCGTCCGGACTTTTACGCCATCATAAAAGAAAGTCAGGATTTGCTTATAATTCCAGCCCGCCTGTGCCATCCCGGCTGCACCATACTGACTCATACCCATTCCATGCCCATTACCGCCGCCTGTCAGCACATACCGCCCGTTTTTTTTATGGTAAGACAGTGAAAAATATGCGCTTGGCAAAAACCTCGATCCGGTATCTGTCGTACCATCTGCATAAGTAATCTGCTCCATCGTACATCCTATGATCGAACGTATATTATATTCCGACTCTATCTCAACTTTACCAAACTCAAACTGAATGGTCAATACTAAAACAGCCCCGCTTTTCCCCCGTTTGGAACAGTACATCTTTTTAGCGCCGCCAAATCCTTTCAGAGACGATACTTTTCGAACTTTTTTCTTTGCTGTGGAATAAAACGTAAACTGATTTGGATTGATTTCCTGGCGTATTCTGATCTTATCTTTTAACTCTTTCGTACAAACGCTTAGCTCTGCTTTCGCCTGCCATCGGTAATACCGACTGCTGCTGTCAAAAACGTCCGCCTCTTTTGCGCTGATATATTTTTTAAAATCCCCCTCATCTGACAAATCCAGCTTATCGGAAGATGTATCAGCCGGATTTAAAGATTTTATTTTTAAATACGGATAATCTTTCTCCTTCTGTCCCCAGATTTCCATATTTGCCGTACGGCCAAACGAAGAGGAAAAATAATAAGCATTCACAATCTCATCCTGCGCATACATCACCTCTCCTGCCGTTGCTTCCACCGCCTGCATATCTGCATTCACCACATCCGATTTATTATAAACCTGATAATTTGTACTATCATCGATCTGGGCATGATAATCTTGGTAATCCTCAGCTGCCATTTGCCTGTACACATAGCTTCTTGCGCATACTGCCTGCGCCTTTAACGCTTCTGCCCCAAAAGATGCCGGCATCTCGCTGGCCACAACCGAATACAAATACTTTTCAATGTTCACTTTATTTACAAGATAATACCCCTGGCCATCTTTATATATCGTTATCGTCCCATAATAGCCTTTTGAAACCGGATTGCCTTTTTTATCCGTAAGATAAAGTTTTCCTTCAGCTTTTGCAGGCTCGGCCACTGCAAAATTACCTTTTTTGATCTTTAACTTCTTTACAGAAACAACGTCTGATTTTTTATGTACTGTCTTTTTTTCATTCTTTTTTAAAGTCCACTTATCATCACAAGCCAGATAAATCTGATCATAATGTATCGCACCCTGATTAAGCAGCAATACTTTCACCGTATTTGGCAGGCTGGCATTTTTTTCTTTGTTTCCTTCTTTTCCCGCCTCGCCTTTCATAGAATTTTCTTTGCTTATATTTTTGACTTTCGTAATCACACCGCCCTTGATGCATAACGTACAAGACGCTTCCGCACCTTTCAGTTCCTCAAGCCCCTCTTTATCTTTACATGTAATCTCATACTCTTCCTGTTCATATGTAACCCGAACTTTATCATCCGAAACAGAGCATACCTGAACTTCACGCAGCGCCGCTGTCTTTTCAGACTGCGCTTTTATTCCCAATATTTTTTGATCTTGTACATAGACCTCATAAGTATAAAAATCAGCAAGTCCCTGTACCGGGCATTCCCATTTCATGGAACCGAACTGCGTCTGGCAGGATTTTCCATCTGATGATAAAATTAAAATCATCTTCTCGTTTACAGAATGATCCAAATCCAAATAGTCGAGAATCTGTTCATAACAGTTCATAACTTCTTCCCGCTTTAACGGTTCATTTCCTCCTGACATCGAAACAATACCGGCAAGTCCAATATTTCGGATCAATTCTTTCATCTGTCCTTGCGTCACATAAGAATCCGCATCCTGCTGCCATTCTTTTGGCAGTGTATCTTCCAGCAAAAATGACATACACGAAGCCAATTCAGCTTTTGTTACATAACCAAGCGCAGATGCTTCTTTTTTACGATGAAACGCAAAAAAAAGCAGTCCTAACGCACAAAGCATAACCGCTGCAATCACAGCGACTTTTATTTCAACACTTGCGTTCCTGTTTTTCTTTCCCAGTGCATGACTGTGTTTTGTCCCATATTTTTTTAATTTTGCTGCTCTGTCCATGTCCATATATCACTGCTCCAAAAATATTTTTCAAACGTTTTGCAAAACACCATATCCGTTTCCCATATTACATATGTATACAATCAGTCGGCTATTTATTCATCTAAAAATGTATCCGCACATAAGATAAATCATACTTCTGTTACAGTTTTAACCATAATCCCCCCTTTTTTGAAAGGATAACAGAAACTATAAAAGAAGCTGCGAAACGCAGCTTCTTATTATCCTGATTGGTATTAAACATCCAACATTGTATTTTCATATTTTTATCTGCTTGTTGTAACTTATCTTGAAATAGCTTTTTATCTTGAATTAGCTTTTTATCTTAAAATAACTTTTTATCTTAATAGCTTTCTATCTTAAAATAACTTTTTATCTTAAAATAGCTTCCTGTCTTAAATAGCTTTCTATTTTAAAATTTCGTTTGAACTTCAATTTTTTTATTTCAAGTTATTGAATGCACATCTCTCTGTTTATAGCTATTAGCGTCACAACAACACCCAAACTCCAATTCCTGCAATACCTGCCAACAGACACAAAAATCGCCCGCTCGTGTACGGAGTTTCCTCCATCTGCATTTCGAACTATATTCATGTTCATCTTTTGTATCTTTACAAAAAATTATCTTCTGTTTTACGCTTTTCTTTGCTTTCGTAATAGTATTTCATTAATAGTATTTTATCAATACCTTAACGTAAACCTCATCTTTCGTATAAGACCTTAACCTGTCCATATCTTTCGCAAATAAAACAAATATCTAATCTTTTGTATGATTAAAACATGATTATCTTCCGTTTTCCAGAATTCTTTTGTAAAAATATAACTTTCAATACATAGTGTAAAAGTACTCCCAAAATGCCGGTCCTGCAATTTTGACTCCTAGCAAAGCTAGGTGGGTAACCTCAATGGAGCTTCTGCCTTCCACTGCGTAATGATGGCCTGACATCTACTCCAAAATCTTGGAATCCCGTAAAAGAAAATGTAGGTTCAAAATAGCAGGTTATCGAACACCCCAGGAAAGTACTTTTATTAAAATTGATTATACTCTACTATGTGCAGTATTGCAACAATTATTTACATACAAGATGATGTATTTTATGGTATTTTTATAACGTATTTGCCTGATCTACCACTTTTTGAATTGCTTCTGCCGCATCAGCAGGAAGTTTATTAAATCCACCTTCCTTTGTATCCAGCTCCTTCACATTGTTTAAGCGGTCTGACATGCGCGCCTTCATCTGCGCTACATAATCTTTATCATTTAAATCCGGAACGAAACCTTCCCACTCAAAGATTTCAATGTCTGTAAACGGTCCCCAAGGCTTAAAGTCTGCTCTGTTTTCTACGATTGCTTCCAAAATGCCAAGCGTATCCTTCGGCTGCACTTTCTTGCCCATGAAATCGCCCGTATTGATAATGTAGCAGTCTACATGTTTTTCTGCAACAAGTTTTTTAAACTTCTCATAATCGTTTACAAGCGGATACGTACGGAATGGATTCGCATACGGTTCGATTACAAGCGCATTTGGATCTACGCCAGGAGCAAGTCTTTCTGCTGTTGATCTTTTCGTAGCAAGCGTAGCGCCCATAACGGATGCCAAAGATGCACCTTTTAATTTTACAACCGGCGGAAGCGTCTGGTCTTTCATAATCCAGAAAATAGCGTTTACCGGGCTCTCAATCTTATCTACACGATTCGGTGACCAAAGTTTGGATTTGATCGCGCGGCCGTTACCATTACGGATATCTTCGGTAACAAGAACTACTTTACCATCTTCATCTAATGTCGCAGAACAGTTTTGCGCTGTTAACAGGAACTTATTATCTTCACATGCAGTCGGATAATCCGCTGTCTTATCAAAATAAGTCGGCTCTAATGCAATGGATGCGCAAGTGTCTGTATTAATCACGAATGCATCGTCATGAAGGACCTTAATAGAAGGATATTTTCCATCATGCTTTGCATGTGTTAATGTTGATTTTCCGGAGCCTGACAATCCAAATACTGCCGCTACATATTTCGAACCATCGTCTCTTGTATATTCTTTCTGTCCGCCATGGCAGGACGCATAGCCGTTTCTGTTTGCAATCGCCCATGCAAGCGTTAACGTACCTTTCTTATGCTCACCGAAATATCTCATACCAAGGATTGCCGCACAGTTTGTTTCTGTATTAAAGTAACATAAGCACTTACCGTCACATACATCCGTCTGATCGGAACCTGTCCACTGCGGATCTGAGAAAATATATACATCCGGCTCATTGCCATTGCCAACCGGTACAGACTGCTTATACATCTTTGTATACGTATCATTCATATACTGGAAGTTTAACATCCAGTTGTAAAGAATATTTTCTTCCCCTTCAGGAATAAGCAGATGCGCCTTTACCATAAATTCCGGATCCAGTCCAATAAATACCTGTGCATGATACATCGTCTTCCAGCGTGTGTCATAGACTGCATCCATCAAAATCTTATCCAGCTTTGCACAATCCGTACCTTCTTTGCCTGTGATTCTTCTGGCAGCCGCATAACGTCCTGTAATAGATCCGTCATTGAACAACAATACTTTTGCTTCCGGTTCCAGTCCGATCTCTTCTGCTTTGTACACAGGCATATCCGTTACGATTGTTCCAGGTGAGTTCTTGGCAAGTTCATAAGCTTCTCTTAATGTATTCACCTTTACTACATTATTGCCATAAAACGGAGCTTCGATAATTGCACGCGTATTTGTGACCGGAGAACTCACTTTTGGGAAACCTACCTTATTCGGGCCGATCTCAGTTCTTGGATAAAAAGCTTTTGTTGACATTTATATTTCCTCCTTAAATTATAATTTTAAGATTAAATTCCCACAAAGGAAGTGGGAAAACTCACTATCTTAAACTATACACCATGTTATTTTTTTGTCAATCTTTTTTCGAAAAAATATTAAAAACGATATTTCTTTGAAATATTGTAATACATCTTCCATGAAAAATCTATCCTTTCTATTCATTAATTTTTTATTAAAAATGTAAAAACTTAAAGAATCTGAATAATTTTTCTTGTTTTCATGTTTTATCCTGTGTTAAGATAGTTGGCAGACAGGAGGTATGCATATGAAAGAAAATGAATTTTCCAAAATCACACCTGAACTTCAGCGTCTTGCTGACCTGGGCAGCAGGCATTTTACGATTGATCCTTCGCTGTATGGCAAATATGACGTCAAACGCGGACTGCGTGATATCAACGGCAAAGGCGTTTTAGTCGGACTGACTGAAATTTCAGAAGTGTGTGCCACAAAAAGGGATGGCGACCAAATCATTCCTGCCGACGGAGAACTGTTTTATCGTGGATATAATGTCAGAGACATTATCGCCGGACTCGGACCGGATAATCATTTCGGTTTTGAAGAAAGCGCGTTCCTATTAATCTTCGGCAAGCTTCCAACGGAAGCTGAATTAGCTGAATTTACAGGTCTGCTCTCTTATTACCGCTCCCTGCCGACCAGTTTTGTACGTGATATCATTATGAAAGCTCCAAGCCATGATATGATGAATACGCTTGCACGAAGCGTTCTCACTCTTTATTCTTATGATAATAAAGCGGATGACATCTCTGTACCAAACGTTCTGCGCCAGTGTATGCAGATGATTAGTCTCTTTCCGCTGCTCTCGGTCTATGGTTACCAGGCTTACCGCCACTATCACGATGGAGAAAGCCTGTTTATTCATAAACCATTGCCGGAACTGTCCACTGCAGAAACCATCCTGCATATTTTACGTCCGGACAGCAAGTATACGCCACTCGAAGCCAAGTTATTAGATATTGCTTTAATCCTGCATATGGAGCATGGCGGTGGTAACAACTCTACATTTACTACACATCTTGTATCGTCTTCAGGTACGGATACTTATTCCGTTATCGCAGCATCTATCGGTTCTTTAAAAGGTCCACGACACGGCGGCGCAAATATTAAAGTCGTACAAATGTTTGAAGATCTAAAGTCCAAATTAAATGACTGGACCGATGAAGAAGAAGTGCGTACGTACTTAAAAGCTGTCCTTCATAAAGAAGCTTTCGACCATGCAGGGCTTATTTATGGTATGGGACACGCCGTATACTCACTTTCCGATCCTCGTGCCAGAATCTTCCGATCGTATGTGGAACGATTGTCTATTGAAAAAGGCTATACGGATGAATTTGCACTTTACTCGATGGTGGAACGGCTTGCGCCGCAGGTCATTGCAGATGAGCGTAAAATCTATAAAGGCGTCAGTCCAAATGTAGATTTTTACAGCGGATTTGTATACCGTATGCTCGGCCTTCCATTGGAACTGTACACGCCGATCTTCGCGATTGCAAGAATTGCGGGTTGGAGCGCCCACAGACTCGAAGAGATTTCTTATAACGGACGGATTATGCGTCCTGCTTATATGAGTGTCTCCAGCCGCAGAGACTATATTCCGCTGGATGAACGAATTGCCGAACTATAATTGCAGCAGCAAAAAAATCCGGCACGTTTGAAACTAACAAATTTCAAATGCACCGGATTTTAGAGCGTGTTTGAAAAATACTTTCTGTAAGATGTGCTTCACAGTTTGTACCCACAGGGCATGATTTTCAAACATGCTCTCCTTTCACTTCCCTTAATTTTCTGACATACCATATACAAACAATCAAAAAACATGCCATACTCAAAATATCCATAAGCGGAACCTTAAGAAACTGACGGTTTAAAATATCCACGATTCCATACAGGCAGATCATCACGCCGAATAAAATCGTTGGCTGATACATTTTCTCACAAAACGTTTCTGCATGTCTCACTCTGGCCTGCTCTTCCTTCGGAATTAATATTGCAGACGGAACTCCGGTTTTTTTCATACGAACAGCTGCATATATGGCAGCTATGCCCAAAATGAGTATGATAATATCAAACAACAGGACAATCATTTCTGATGACATTGTAATACTTCCCTTCTTTCATGGTTAACAAATACACTGTTTTTCTTGCTGCTTTTTGTTATTATAATCATTTCCAAACGTCTTCGCAACAAATTTAGCGGGTTTTTTATGAATTCTTCCAATTTTCCATTGCATAATTTGTATTTATCTTGTAAAATTTAAATATAAGGTTAGAAAAAGGAGTGTATCATTATGTTATTATCTGAATCCAAAATCTTAATCGGAGATGATTCAATTCTGGCACGGAAACAATTAAAGGATATATTATCGGATCTCGGTGCAACACATTATATAGAAGCTGCAAACGGACAGGAAGCGATCGATAAATATAATGAAGATCCGGCAGATATTGTATTCTTAGATATTGTCATGCCTGTCAAAGATGGGGTCACCGCAACCAGAGAGATTGTAGCTGCTCACCCGTCAGCAGTGATTATTATTGCTTCTTCCATTGGCACAAAGGAGCAGCTGAAAAACGCAATTGAAGCCGGCGCCAAAGATTTTATTCAAAAACCTTTCTCGGCACATAACATTCAAAGAATTATTAAAGCTCGTTTTGATCACTAAATAAGGGAGACAATCTATGTATACACAATTTTTTGGCAATTTTTTATTACAGCGCAACATTGTTACGCCAGACCAGTTGATTGCAGCTATCAACCAGGAAGCTACCAGCCACATTAAACTTGGCACTCTGGCCATGTACCACAACCTGATGACCGCAAATGAGATTGACGATATCGTTGTAGCCCAGACACATGAGGATAAACACTTTGGTGAACTTGCCATTGAGCGGAATTATCTTACTGAGGATCAGGTCAATCATCTGTTGTCCGAACAAAGTCCCGAATACTTATTATTGGGACAGGTATTGATTGAACAAGGCATTATTTCAAATGCAGATCTGGAAGATCTTATCATTGACTATGAATCAGAGCATGAGATTTATGATCTGGATATCCAGATTGATCAAAAAGAACAGGTAACAAAACTGATTCGGCACTATTTTAAACTGGGAGAACTGGAAAACAGTGAACTGTTTGAATCCTATCTGACACTGTTGTTTAACAACCTGATCCGGTTTATTGGCGCAGATTTCTCTCCAATGACTCCGATTCCATGTGAAGAGTTTGCGCCACAATTTGGCATCTCCCAGCAAATCAACGGAAAATACAATATTGTTACCGGATTGGATATGAGCTGTGATATGGCAATTGAATTTGCTTCCCGTTATGCTATGGACACTTTCCATGAATTTGATGAATATGTACAGGCATCTTTGGAAGACTTTTTAAATTTGCATAACGGTTTGTTTACGGTTAATATGTCCAACAACTACTCCGTTGAAATGCAGCTGTCACCTCCGGAAATGCATGATGAAGATCTGGTCAGCTTAAGATCGGACGCTGTTTCTTATCTGTTTCCGGTATTATATCCGTTTGGCACGATTTATTTTCTGCTTTCCATCTAATAGGAAACAACGTACGATTTATATGCTTCATGGTCATATGAATGAAAAAAAACAAAAATTTGTATTTAAACTGCATACGGTCTTACATATAATAAAAATTCCTGACAGCCTTGCTACCAGGAATTTTTATTATCTATACATGCAAAAATCTTTTTACTACGTCTTTCATCTCACTCACTTCACATTCCGTCTGATGCAGTACCTGAGCCGTCCGAATCTCTTCGATCGCCTTAGGAATCTTTACATTTGCTATTTTACTTAATTCATCCGCCAGTTCAAAATCACTTTTCGAGTCATAGGACTCGTCAATCGCATTCATGACGCTTCTCGTAAATTTAAACGGACTCGCAGTAGACGCAACAACCGTCTTTGTCTGATCTCCTGTTTGCGCCTGATACTTCTGATACACAGCTGCCGCAACTGCTGTATGGGTATCCAGTACATATCCCGTCTTTTTATATAATTCGCGTATCGTCCCGGCCGTTTCCTGCTCACTTGCATAATTTCCATAAAAATCTTTCAGTCCGGCTTTCATCTCGTCCGTAATTTCATACACGCCCTCAGAAGTTAACTGTTTCATCAGCGCGGCATTTTTTTGCGCATCATTCCCTGCAATGCGGTAAATGAGACGTTCCAAATTACTGGAGATCAAAATATCCATAGATGGAGATGAAGTAAGCATAAATTCACGGTTTTTATCGTATTTGCCAGTCTCAAAAAAATCATACAGCACTTTATTTTCATTGGAAGCACAGATCAGCTTTGCAATCGGAACTCCCATATTCTTTGCATAATAAGCTGCCAGAATATTCCCAAAATTGCCGGTTGGAACGACCACATTGATGCTTTCTCCGTCCTGAATCTCGCCTTTTGCAAGTAATCTTGCATAAGCGTACACATAATAGACGATCTGCGGAACAAGACGGCCAATATTGATCGAATTTGCAGAGGAAAACTGATAACCATGTTCTGCCAGTTCCTTCTCAAGCTCCTGATCGGCAAACATCTGCTTAACCCCAGTCTGTGCTTCATCAAAATTACCATGGATACCTACGACATGCGTATTTTCACCCTTTTGTGTTATCATCTGCTTTTCCTGAATCGGGCTTACGCCGTTTTTTGGATAAAAAACAATAATCTTTGTTCCTTTCACATCTGCAAATCCTGCTAAGGCAGCCTTCCCGGTATCCCCTGAAGTCGCCGTTAAAATAACAATCTCATTTTGTACCTGGTTTTTCTTTGCAGCAGTCGTTAAAAGATGCGGCAAAATAGATAATGCCATATCTTTAAACGCAATCGTCGCACCATGGAATAATTCCAAGTAATAAACTCCGTCTGCCTGCACAAGCGGAGCAATCTCTTCCGTATCAAATTTGCTGTCGTAAGCAGCCCGAATGCAGCTTTTTAACTCCTCCTGCGTAAAATCTGTCAGAAATTGCTTCATCACCGCATATGCTGTTTCCTGATACGTCATATTTGACAGCTCTGAAAAGCTGACATCCAATACCGGGATCTGATCCGGCACAAACAGTCCGCCGTCTTCTGATAAACCTTTTAAAATAGCCTGGGAAGCAGTAACTTTTCTACTTGCATCTCTTGTACTTGAATACATGATATTCATTCTTTTTTTCCTTTCATGTTATATTTCGTTCCTTACTTCTATTATGATATAATCCTTCTATCTATTATAAGCAAGATTCTGATTTTGACAAGAGCTAATATACATATTATAATAAAAACTATGTTACGATCAGCAATCTTTTAGTTTACATAAGGAGTTATTATGTTAACAGGCGTTTTTCAGGCAAGAAAAAAAGATGGCAGCATTTATTATCGCGCCAATATCACATACCGCAGCAAACATATCAGCCTTGGGAGTTTTCCATTAGAAACAGCAGCACATCAGGCTTATTTGGAAGCAGATTGTTTGCTGCAGGATGACAGCATACGAATTGACCAGATACAGTTTTCCGATTATTTACTGAAACATGAAAAAATTGTTACATTGCTAAATTTTCGTGACAACCATATCTACATAAAAAACCCTGTTTATATGTTTCGTTCTTATTTTCATTACTATTTAACACCGGACGAGATCTATAAATTTGATATTGACGATTTGTTTTATTTTTCTGAACATAAGCTGTTAAAAAGAGGCGGCCATTTATACGTAAATGACTATGGGATGCAGGTAACCGTTCTTTCGCGGTACGGCATACGAAATTTTGCCGTGGCCGGAAAGGATTATTTGTTCGCCAATCAGGATCCTTATGATCTTCGTTATGAAAATGTCATCAATATCAATCCGTTCCATGGTGTGCGGCGTTTGAATCAAAACGGCATTATTTCTTATCATACGGCCATCCATATTCGCGGCGATTACCAAATCGGTATCTATGATACTTTGTATGAAGCCGCCATTGCTTACAACAAGGCGGCTGACCTGGCTCGCCAGCATGGCATTGCTAAAAATTTTCCAACGAATTTTATTACGGAACTGTCAGCAAAAGAATATGCCCAGGCATATACGGAAATCACAATTTCCGAAAAATATAAAAAATATGTAAAACAGCTAAAAGAATGTAGTCTTTCATACAGGAAACCTGTTACAAAATAACAGCAAAAAAGGAACAGCTCTTATAGCTGTCCCTTTTTTAACATGAATATACATGCGATGTCATTTATTTATGATTTCATCAACCATCCGTTTCATTTTTCTGATTAATATAGTTTACCAGGCCTTCCGCTTCAATAATTTTTTGCATAAATTCCGGAAATGCCTGTCCCTGAAACTGTGTGCCTTTCGTTTTGTTATAGATCATGCCGCTGTCAAAGTCTACCTCAACTTCATCCCCTGCGGAAATGCCTTTGGATGCCTGTGGACATTCAATAATCGGCAGGCCGATATTAATCGCGTTTCTATAAAAAATACGTGCAAATGTCTCCGCAATGACGCAGCTCACACCCGAAGCCTTAATTGCCAGCGGTGCATGTTCCCTGGAAGAACCACAGCCAAAATTTTTATCAGCGACAATGATATCGCCTTTCTGCACGTTCTTTACAAATTCTGTATCAATATCTTCCATACAATGTAATGCAAGTTCTTTTGGGTCAGATGAATTTAAATATCTGGCCGGAATAATTACGTCTGTATCTACATTGTCACCATATTTAAACACATGGCCGTTTGCTTTCATTCCAATCTCCTCCTACTCATTTGGTCCTGATAACTTGCCTGTAACAGCGCTTGCAGCTGCAACTGCCGGACTTGCCAGATAGATTTCAGATTCTACATGTCCCATACGTCCGACAAAGTTGCGGTTTGTCGTAGAAACACACCGCTCTCCTTCAGCAAGAATTCCCATATAACCGCCTAAACATGGCCCGCAGGTAGGCGTACTTACAATTGCGCCGGCTTCGATAAATATTTTCAGCAGTCCTTCTTCCATTGCATCCAGATAAATTTGCTGCGTCGCCGGAATAACAATGACACGAACACCGTCTGCTACCTTTTTCCCCTTTAAAATCTCTGCTGCGCATCGTAAATCATCTAAACGTCCATTTGTACAGGATCCGATGACTACCTGATCGATCTTAATTTCCCCTACTTCATCAATTGTTTTCGTGTTTTCCGGAAGATGCGGGAATGCAACCGTAGATTTCAAAGCGCCAAGGTCAATCACAATTTCCCGCTCATACGCTGCATCCGCATCTGCTTCGTATATCTGATACGGACGTTTGGAATGCTCCTTCATGTATGCTTCTGCCAGTTCATCTACCGGGAAAATACCATTTTTGGCGCCGGCTTCAATCGCCATATTTGCGATGGTAAAACGATCATCCATTGTAAGATTTGCAATGCCGTCTCCCGTAAACTCAAGAGACTGATATAATGCGCCATCCACTCCGATTTCACCGATCAAATGCAAAATCAAATCTTTTCCGCTGACAAATTTATTCGGTTTTCCCGTCACAACGACTTTAATCGCAGACGGCACCTTAAACCACGCCTTGCCGGTTGCCATGCCTGCAGCCATATCGGTACTGCCTACACCGGTAGAAAACGCGCCCAACGCCCCATATGTACACGTATGGGAATCTGCTCCGATAATCACATCTCCGGCTACCGTCAGTCCTTTTTCCGGCAGCAGCGCATGTTCAATCCCCATCTGTCCTACATCGAAATAATTGGAAATCTCATGCTTACATGCAAACTCTCTCACACATTTACAGTGCTGCGCAGACTTAATGTCCTTATTCGGCACAAAATGATCCATAACTAACGCAATTTTATCTTTGTGGAAAACACCATCCACATTCATTTTTTCAATCTCATGGATTGCGACAGGCGATGTAATATCGTTTCCTAATACAAGATCCAAATCTGCCTCAATCAATTGGCCTGCCGTAACGGAATCCAGTCCGGCGTGAGCAGCCAATATTTTCTGGGTCATTGTCATACCCATGATCTATTCCTCCTTTTTCTCTCCATATTCTTATACAGTGTAGCATAAAGTCCGAAAGAATGCTAGAGCGTGTTTAAAAAATCATTCCCGCAAACTGTGAAGCACATCTCACGGAAAGCATTTTTCAAACACGCTCTGATATAATTTTCCAGTTTTTATAACGATGCCATTTATTCAGCCTGTTCAATCTGTTCCTGTGTATAATAACCGCTGTCAATAAGCGCTTCTTTTAAATTATCCTTATCCACAACATCTGGATTACACAAATAAGCCGGAACTGTTAACACATGATTATGATACTGTTCGGTATCATTAATCTCTGGTTCTGTCTCAGCCACAACCGAATCAATCATTGTCACACATTTCTGCGCAAGCACGCGTGTATCTTTATAAACAGAAAAGGTCTGTGTCCCGTCTAAAATATTCCTGCAGGCTACCGCCTCGCAATCCTGTCCGGAAATAATCGGCCAATTATCAGCAATGTATCCCGCCTCCTGCAGCGCTTCTTTGCAGCCATAGGCAAACCCGTCAAACGCTGTCGCACAAATATCCAGCTCTTCATCTGTATAATAGCCTGCCAGATAATTCTTGCACCACTCTTTTGCTGTCTCTTGCGACCATCTGGATATACAGGTATCCTCAAACGATGTCCGGCCGCTTTTACATACTAACCTGCCATCATCCAAATACGGCTGCATCACTTCCATAAGCCCATCATAGATTCTGTGTGAATTATTATCATCCGGACATCCCATAAAAAATTCAATCGTCTTATATTCACCATCTGCAAGATCATCCAACCCTGCTTTTTGTGCAATCGTTTTGCCAATCAGTGTGCCTACGCCTTTATTGTCAAAAGATGCATAATAATATACCGCATCCGTATCCATCAGCAGCCTGTCATAAGAAATCACCGGAATATCTGCGTTCTTTGCATCTTCTGCTACAGCGGTAAGTTCTTTGGAATCGATTGGCACTACAACCATACAATCTACTTTTTGTTCCACAAAGCTTTGTATCTGCGCGGCCTGCTGCTGCGGATTATCTCCCGCAAACTGAATCTCAACTTCATAACCTTTTGCTTCCAGTTCTTTTTTCATATTTTCCGAATCATCTATCCAGCGCTGTACAGACTGTGTTGGCATAGATATCGCAATCTTTTTGCCTCCGCCCTCTGTGTCATTTGCCTGTGTATCGTCCGCTTTGGAATCTGCTGCCGTATCAGGCTGATCCGATGTGTCATCCGGCGTATTTACAGGGTCATTTCCCGTCTTCGTACTGGCAGAACATCCAAACAGCATTGTTGCTAAAATGATTGTGCATAACCATGCACCAAACCGTTTCTTTTTCATGATTATCCCCCCTCTGGATTTGGATCAGATGTGGTTTTCCTGTTCCAATTTCATCATAGTACGACAGAATGAAAATAGCAAGACTTTTTATCATTTTTATATCGCATATATTTTCGTTACTGTTACTATTCACGGGGGTGGACAAGTGACAAAGCAACAGTTTAGACAAAGTGGTGCTTTGTGGCCTCCCGGACGCTGGATGAGGGAATCGGCCCTGTCTCATTGTTCCGGTTTCC
>CAJUBQ010000083.1 GCA_910584595.1 uncultured Eubacterium sp. | reverse complement strand
TTTACATATCTTGGCTTTATCTGCATTGCTTCCATACTTATTTGGTTAAAATGAATAAAAGGTTGGATTTTTCAAACACGCTCTAGTACACCTCCGGTTTTTGCCGAAACATATGACAGTTAAAAAACGATTATTTATGATTAAAAGCAGTTTTGATTTCATTAGTTGTAAATTTTAAAGATATTGATAAGATTAGAAAATAAAAACGAATAGAGAAAGCAATAAGAATGGGTGCAATGTCTGAAATGGCAGCGTCCATTATTTGTATAAGAAAGGTGTAGTTACCGTTTTTTTGACAGGAACAATGCTTGGCAACGTTATCTAAATACAATAAAATATTTTTTATGTCTAATACGGAATTGTTATTTGCGGGAACGTAATAATGCAGTGGGATATCAGAACTGATACACAAGGACAGCTGATAAATCGTATTTTGGGATATGTTTTTGTGGATAATACTCGTATAACAAACGTATGTCAAAATGCTGCGGAAATCAGGCATGAGAGGGGAGCTTTCAAATAGCGGGTTGACAAGGAGGGATTCATAATTGTACACAAAAGAAGATAACATGGATGTTAAATTGGAAGCAGTGGAAGAATGTAAAAAGGATGTATTATACAGGCTTTTACAATATTCATTATTTGAAGAAAGTTTAAACGATCAGAATGATATGAATGAAGATGGATTATTTGAATATTTATGGTTTGAAAATTATTTTACGGAAGAAGGAAGAGATGCATTTTTTATAAAGATGAAGGAAACAAATAAGCTTTTGGGATTTGTCATGATAAATACCTATGTGCAGAAATGCGCTTTCGGTCATAGTATAGCAGAATTTATGGTATTGCCGAAGTTTCGAAGAAATAACATTGGTAAGAAAGCAGCGGTTATGTGTTTTGACAAATATCCAGGAAACTGGGAGGTTTCGCCATCCTATGGAAGTAAGCAGGCATATTTATTTTGGGAACATGTAATGAAAGCATATGTGGGTAAAAATTGCCGGTATGAAGACGGCATTTTTTTGTTTTCTAATTGTGGTAAGGAGTGAAGCAATGAAAAATTCTTATTGTTTTTTTGAAAACAGAGATTGTAAATATTTCCCATGCCATAAGGGATTAAAGGAGTTTAATTGTCTTTTTTGTTATTGCCCGCTGTATCAATATGAAAAATGCCCTGGGAATCCCCAATATATGGAGAACGAGCATGGAAAGCTGAAGGTGTGTACGGATTGCACGTTTCCGCATCAACCGGATCATTACGATGCAATTGTAAAGTTGCTGATGAAACATTAATATTCCTATTGACACGATGGGAAAACTAGGATATACTTTCACTATGCAAAAATCCTATCAAGTAACTATGAAAACGGATGTTTCTTTATGGCTGTTTCCATAAGTGAAAATGGATCATGTACAACAAGAGAGTATGGAGGAAATGTATCATGGCAAAGAAGACTTACAATAACAGACAATTGAGGTTTGAAACATTACAGCTACATGCAGGACAGGAACAGCCGGATCCGGTTACAGATGCAAGAGCAGTGCCAATCTATCAGACAACTTCTTATGTATTTCACAACTCCGATCATGCCCAGGCGAGATTTGATCTGACAGATGCAGGGAATATTTATGGCAGACTGACAAATCCTACGCAGGATATTTTTGAACAAAGAATTGCAAAGCTGGAAGGCGGTGTGGCTGCGTTGGCGGTGGCATCAGGAGCAGCGGCAATTTCTTATACGATTCAAAATCTTGCATTGGCAGGTGGCCATATTGTTGCGGCAAAAAATATTTACGGAGGCACTTATAATCTATTGGCGCATACGCTGGTGCAGTATGGGATTACAGCAACGTTTGTGGATATTTCTAATTTTGATGAGGTCAATGAGGCTATTTTGGAAAATACGAAAGCGATATTTGTGGAAACATTGGGAAATCCAAATTCAGATGTAACCGATATAGAGGAAATTGCCAAAATTGCTCATGCACATAAGATTCCGCTGGTAGTAGATAATACGTTTGCAACGCCTTATCTGTTACGGCCAATTTCTTATGGTGCAGATATCGTAATACATTCTGCAACAAAATTTATTGGCGGACATGGAACAGCGATTGGGGGCGTGATTGTAGATGCCGGCAGATTTGACTGGGAAGCATCCGGTAAGTTTGCTCATATTACAGAACCAAATCCAAGTTATCATGGAATTAGTTTTACAAAGGCAGTCGGGGCGGCGGCATTTGTAACAAGAATACGAGCGATTTTGCTGAGGGATACCGGGGCGGTGCTTTCTCCGTTTCATGCGTTTTTGTTTTTACAGGGATTGGAAACATTATCGTTAAGAGTAGAGCGGCATGTTGAAAATGCATTGAAAGTAGTGCAATATCTGAATAGCCATCCGCAGGTAGAAGCAGTGCATCATCCTTCGGTAAGCAAAGATTTGCAACAGCAGGAATTATACAAAAAATATTTTCTGCATGGAGCAGGTTCTATTTTCACTTTTGAAATTAAGGGCGATGCGCGTAAGGCAAAAGATTTTATTGACCATCTGGAGCTGTTTTCTTTGCTGGCGAATGTTGCAGATGTAAAATCACTCGTGATCCATCCGGCAAGCACGACGCATTCACAGATGGAGGAAGAAGAACTGTCAGGAGCGGGTATTCGGCCAAATACGATACGGTTATCTATCGGAACAGAGCATATTGATGATATTATAGAAGATTTGAAAGAGGCATTTGAGGCTGTAAAGTAGCCGATGCTGCCTTAGTATAGAGCAGAAAGGAAGTATATTTCATGGGAATCTATAAAAATGTTACCGAGCTGGTCGGAAACACACCTATTTTGGAACTTACGCATTATGGAAAAAACAACAGTTTAGAAGCGGTTATTCTTGCAAAATTGGAGTATTTTAATCCGGCTGGAAGCGTGAAAGACCGCATTGCAAAAAAGATTTTATTGGAAGCATTGCAAAATGGCAGTATTCATAAAGATTCGGTTATTATAGAGCCGACGAGTGGGAATACCGGTATTGGGCTTGCGGCAATTGCGGCATCGCTTGGAATACGTGTGATTATTACAATGCCGGAAACAATGAGTGTGGAACGGCGTAATCTAATGAAAGCTTATGGGGCGCAGCTGGTGCTGACGGATGGCGCCAAAGGGATGAAAGGAGCGATTGCAAAAGCAGAGGAGCTTGCTGCAGAGATAGAAGGAAGCTTTATCCCAGGCCAGTTTGTGAATCAGCTGAATCCGCAGGCACACCGTGAAACAACCGGGCCGGAAATCTGGAAAGATACCGAAGGAAACATAGATTTTCTGGTAGCTGGCATAGGTACTGGCGGCACCATTACGGGCACCGGTGAGTATTTAAAATCAAAAAATCCGGAAATTAAAATAGTGGCAGTGGAGCCATCAGCTTCTCCGGTTTTATCAGAAGGCAGACCGGGAGCGCATAAGATCCAAGGAATTGGTGCAGGATTTGTACCGGAGACGTTAAATACGGAAATATACGATGAAATTATTCAGGTAGATCATGAGGATGCGTTTGAAAAGGGAAGAGAGATTGCAGGTACAGAAGGTATTTTAGTAGGGATTTCTTCAGGCGCGGCTCTTTGGGCAGCAACAGAGCTGGCAAAACGCCCGGAAAACAAAGGAAAAACAATCGTAGCAGTTTTTCCGGATACGGGAGAAAGATATTTATCTACGCCGATGTTTGATTATTAAAAGGGAGGCTGAGAGGATGAAGCTGGCGGCAGCGCTATCGGAAAGAGCAGATTTACAAAGCAGACTTTCAGAGATTGGAATGCGGTTGAATAGGAACGCAAAAGTTCAGGAGGGTGAAGAACCATCGGAATCTCCGGATGCTTTGATGGAAGAATTAGATCGTACAATCATCAGGCTGGAGGAACTGATGACACATATTAATTTAACAAACAGCCGTACGGAACGCGACGGAAGAACAATTACAGAAATGTTAGCTCATAGAGACTGTCTGAAAAATAAAATTCAGATTACCCGTAATTTTTTAGAGAATGCCAGCAATAAAGTAGATCGTCTGACACATTCGGAAATTAAAATCAAAAGTACAGTTCCGGTAGCTAAGCTGCAGAAAAAAGTGGATCTGCTGGCAAAAGAACTGCGGGA
This sequence comes from uncultured Eubacterium sp., assembly GCA_910584595.1. Taxonomy (GTDB): domain Bacteria; phylum Bacillota; class Clostridia; order Lachnospirales; family Lachnospiraceae; genus Eubacterium_J. The sequence goes on along the minus strand of CAJUBQ010000083.1, from coordinate 16,392 downwards.
AACAGATGAACAGATTCAGGAATTGAATTGGACGACGGAGCTTATATAAAGGCTTTTACAGAGCCAAACCGGGCAACTTTTTTGTAACTGTTTTTAGCAGGTAATCTGACAGGGTGGATGTGATCTCCAGCGGCAGAGAAGGTGCCGTATGCTGGCAGAGGCGTGGGCAGCCTTAGAAGGTTCGATCCCTTTTGTTACAATGCATGCCCTGTATGTAAACATGTGTATCGTTATATTTTATATTTACTACCATAACGTCAGCTGTCAGATGAGGGAGGGGATGGGGATGAAAACAGCATTTATTTCAGGAGCTTCACATGGAATAGGAAAAGCAATAGCATATAAATTGGCTTCCAAAGGATGCCATTTGGCTCTGAACTGTAAAAACAGCCCAGAGGTGTTACTGGAAATATGCCGGGAATTGGGAAACCGATATGGGATTATGACTTTACCACTGATTGGTGATATTGGAGATGCGGCAGAGGTTCGCCAGATGTTTACGAAGACGCGGGAGTATTTGGGAACGGTAGACTGGCTGATAAACAATGCCGGCATTTCATACATTGGTCTGTTGAATGAGATGTCGGTGAGCGACTGGCAGACGGTGATGAATACGAATTTGTCCTCCGTGTTTTATTGCTGCAGGCAGGTTATTACGGAAATGGTGCAGAAGAAATCAGGAAAGATTATCAATATTTCTTCCGTGTGGGGAGAGGTGGGAGCTTCCTGCGAGGCAGCCTACTCTGCGGCAAAAGGCGGGGTCAATGCGCTGACAAAAGCGCTGGCAAAAGAATTGGCGCCAAGTGGAATTCAGGTAAATGCAATTGCATGTGGATGCATTGATACACGCATGAATGCAGACTTTAGTCAACAGGAGCGAGCCAGCTTAGAAAATGAAATTCCAGCGGGCAGATATGGAACAGCAGATGAAGTGGCGCAGCTTGCATGGCAGTTATTGTCAGGAAACGACTATTTGACAGGGCAGATTATACGATTGGATGGAGGTTGGATTTGACTTTTGTCGGATGATACGTTATGCTAAAATATATTACAAGGTGAATCCAGAAAAGGACTGCTGGAGGGATGTGATATTTATGGCGATGGCAGAACGTATTCGGTATCTGGTGAAAAGACATCCAAAAAACAGACAGGAAATAGCAAAAGATCTGCATATATCTGCAGATAGCCTTGGAAGCTATATTACTGGACGCCGCTGTCCGGATGTTACGATGGTCAGAGATATGGCAATTTATTTTCAGGTGTCAGCAGATTATATTTTATGTGTTACTTCTATGAAGGAGGATACTCCTACCAAGCCGTCCGCGGAACAGGAACAAAGTCTGCTGAATTTGTTTCGCGCAATGACTCCAATGCAGAGGGAGATTTTTTTGCATAGCGGATATGGCATTGTAAACTATACTTCTATACAAAAAGTGCTCCCTATGATGGAGGTTCCGTGGGAGCATACTTAGCGGTAACGTCAAATAACCGGGTACATCTAAAGACGAACGAATCCTATATGTGCATAAATTACCAGAGCATATAGGATTCGTTCGTTGTCTGCAAAGCCGGGAAACAGGCATTCAGATCATCCAAGAATAAGGTCATAAACCTGCTGCGGGGTATCTGCAATGGTGGAAGCGCCGCATTTTCGTAAAAAATCTGCATCACGAAATCCCCAGGATACGGAGATACAGTCAAGCCCGGCATTGGCAGCGGTATGAATGTCAACGTCAGAGTCGCCGATATAGACAGTTTCTTTTTTATTGGCATTTAATTCTGCCAGTGCAAGTTCCACCATGTCCGGTGCAGGCTTTCTTTGGATACCTTCTTTCTCCCCAATGGCAGACTGTATAAAATCACGAAAATGAGTTTGATGCAGTTCTTTTACAGCGTTATCGGGTTTGTTTGATACGATTGCTATTTTGCATCCGGCTGCTTTTAAAGCCTGCAGCAAATCCGGTATGCCGTTATAAGCTTGTGTTTTATCTTCGCAATGTGCGGCATAGTAGGAACGGAAGACAGAAAGTATTTCTTCCAGGTCAGGATTTTCAATACCATCTGGCAGCGCCCGTTCGATCAGCTTGCGTGCACCGTTTCCGACAAAATTGCGTATTTCATCAATTGTGCGGATCGGGTACCCATATTGTTCTAATGCATAATTTGTAGCATTCATAAGATCTTCTAATGTATTTAATAAAGTTCCATCCAGATCAAAGATTACAGCTGAATATTTCATTTGTAAGTTCCTGCTTTCTTTTTCATTTCATTCGGGAACAGTTTGGACGAACGGACCTGTTCCTTAATGATCGTATGTGATTAACAGACAATGGCATGATGCAGCAGATAATCAACCCAGAGCGTATAATAGTCTGGCATAACATGCAGGCCGTCTGTCGTATAACAGGACTGCAGATTGCCATTTTCATCTGCATAAATTTTGTCAATATCCAGATAAAAAACAGATTTCTTATCTGCTAGTGTACGGGAGGCTTCATTTCTCAGCGACAGATTATGATTATTTAATGAGCCGCCAAAATCCTGTGTTCCATAGCTCATTGGAATATTTCCCTGAATATAAATGACGGCTTTGGGCTGCGTCTGGCGGATAGTATCCAGAATATCCTGGTATTGCTGCGTAAACCAGTCAGAGTCACCGCTTGCGATATCATTGATGCCGATCATAATGTACACTTTATTGAAGGAATGCAGATGTAATGCATCACGGACAGAAATCATTCTGCCGCCTTCATTAACGATCCGCTCGGATAGAATGTCTCCGATACCAATTCCTGTTTTGGCATAATAAGACGCATTAGACAGTAAATGGCTTTGCAGCATACCTACTGTCCGGGAATCACCGATGAACAACGCATCCGAAAAATAATCTTCGGTAACGGTGCAGAACTGTCTGCTCTTTTTGCCTGACTTTTGCTTCTTTTTATGGTCAGAAGCATTTTCTGATTTTGAGTCGTTTGGTTTTGCTGAAAGATCAGAAGTATTCTGTCTGCTGTCCGAGGCTATGTCGGACTGTGTTTGCGGCTCATTAGCCGGAGTTGTCTGCTCAGGAACGGACAAACCGGCTGTCTCTGTCTGAGAAGGGGAAGCGTCCTGCGCCTGAAAAAGCATGTGCCGTTCACTTGTACCGATGGAAAGATTTTCATCTTTTGTGTGCAAGGCAGTCTCATTTGTCAGAGCTGCGTTATCTGTAATGGTAGAGTTTGTCTGCACTGTTGAGCGCAAAGCTGCCTGATTCGCGGAATAAGCGTCTAAGGCAAACAAAATGAATGATGTTAATGCGGTAGTTCCGAATAAGCCGAACACAATTCTTTTTGCAATAGTTGCTTTTTTCACTCTTTTGATTTCACCCTTTCTTGCTTGTGCGTGCCGGATCATACCGTCACGCACTTGTTGGACAATGACTGCTGATTAGATCATAACATAAAAGAGCTGTCAGATAAAGACTTGTGGACAATTATGAAAATATTTACATGTTTATTGACATCATGTCCTATTTTTCTGCTTTAAAAAAATCCATTATGTTTATTTTTCGGCAAAAATAAATAAAATTGTTAGTTGTGTTTGCATACTTTTTTCAATTTTGTGAATATTGTTACAAAATTATATTATTTTATTTTCGCTTTTTCTACATTTTTATTTAAATGGATACAAGAAAGTGGTTTCATCGAGTGCATCGATCATGATATTAAGCGGCAAATTTTTTGTATTGTAGCGGCAGCGGTTCGGATACGATATTTTCATAACGGTAAATGCTTAGCAGTATTCCAAGCAGAATGCATGTATGCAGCATACCGCTGCCGCCATAGGAGATTAGCGGTAAATACAGGCCGCTTGTAGGCAGCAGTGAAAAATTGACAAGAATATATTCAAACGACTGCATAATAAAAACGAGGCTGCATCCAAGTCCCATCATCATGCCAAGCTGGTTTTTCTGATGTATGGAAACAGACAACAGTTTCACGCCGAGCAGCACAATAAGAATGATAAGCGCTGCAGCAGCCAAAAACCCAAACTTTCCGATGAGATATGTCAGGAGGTAATCTGTTTCAAAGTCCAGCGGGGAGCCAGTCTTGAACAGTTCTGTATTTTTGCCGATCAGATGGCTTGTGCTTATTATGTGGCGGATACGAAGATCGATATAGCCTGCGCCGGTTCGAAAAGCTGCCGGGTTTATCCATGCTTGTATCCGACATCGTTGATACACAGGCAGATTCCAAAATATAAGTGCACAGAACGCAGCAAATCCAGTCAGAATGAGTCCAAGCGTCCTTAGACGTAACGATTTGCTGATCCATCCTTTGACAGCGGCAGTGCAAAGCATGAAAATCAAGATGATGGATACATTGATAAACACGGACAAATGCACTTGCCGGAATGCGAAACAAATAGGAAGTATGGTATATAAAACAAGCTTCCAAAGGTCATGTGGTCTGCATCTGCGGAAAGAATGGAGCACAGCGCCATACAGGGGCAGATACAGGTAAAAAAAGATATCCATACGAATCTGGCAATAAATAAGATCGATTTGTGGGTAGCCATGCACCGTATTTGCGTTTCCAATCAGAAAAGAAAGCAATAAGATTCCCAAACATAGAAATCGGCTGTATTTTGCGATTTGTGTATAATCAATAAGGTATACAATACTTAAAACAAGAAAACCAATGACACTGTACAAGCATTGTTTTTCAAAAAAATAGCTTTCCATGGCGGATGGAGATGAGGAACCAATCGTATATTGCAGAAGAATGCCTGCGGCACATAATACAGCGATCATCGCAAGTGCGCTCCATGCAGGTTTGGGTTTATGCAGAGTGTCCAGGGCAATGCCGGTTTCTACCGGGTCGCCCATATCCGCAACAGCTTTTTCCTCTGCCTGCTCTTCTGTCATACCGTTGTCTATATAGTGTTGTTTCTGATCCTGGATATGATCGGACACTTCCTGGCGGACACATTCTTTTGCATGTTTTTCACGGATTTGCGCAAGCAGTGTTTCCATATAATTTTTCTCCATGATGATGTTCTCCTTTCACTGGTTTTTATTAAATTCCTACATAAAGCACATTAGCAACTGCCTGTGCATAGGTTTCCCACTCCTGCGTTTTTTCTTTTAAATATCGCCGGCCGTTTTTCGTAATTTGGTAATATTTACGTACTTTGCCATTGCATTCGGATTCATAAGAGATGAGCAGATCTTTTAATTCAAGAGAATGCAGCAGGGGGTATAGGGTGCCTGCTTTTAGCTCAAAGACGTTGTTGGATCGCTGCCGAAGCAGATCAATCATTTCGTAGCCATATAGATCCTGTTCTTCTAATAGCCGCAGGATCAAGATGGCTGTGCTGCCGGAAACCAGACTTTTATTGATAGCCATAATGATACTCCTTTCTTAATCAATTTATATAGATGATCTATATATAAAAGCATTATATATCGAACATCTATATATGTCAATCATGAGTTGCATAAAAAATAGAATGGGTGTAATCACCCATTCTATTTTCTGACTTATGTTATGCTGAATAAAAAAACATATTTTATTCGATGGACTAGAGCGTGTTTGAAAAATCATTCCCGCGATCTGCACTCCCCACTTTGCGAAGAATTTATCCCAAATTTAGTCAACATAGCCCACTATGACTCCTAAATTTGGGATAAATTCTCCACAAACTGTGAAGCACATCTCACAGAAAGCATTTTTCAAACACGCTCTAAGGAACTGTAAGTAAATACTATGAAAAACTTACTTGTCATAGTATTTGCTTACAGTTCCAAACGTGAAGTTACGGTAAAAATTGCTGCATCATCTGATCGACTGCAGTGGAACGGAATCCCATAAATTTTAAAATATTTCCGGCTATAGAAATGCAAAACTGATGAAAATAAAGAAAGGCAAAGATAAGCGCAATGCCAAACAATATGCCTGTGATCAGCCTTCGGATATTTCTGCTTTCATAAGAAGTCAGACGTTGCAGCATACCATCTATAATAAGAGGCAGCATCATAAGTATTACCAGCTCAAATTGTGGAATACCAAATATGTATACGATGGGAATCCCTAAAAGAATGCCAATCAGTTCTCCGGTACATCTTGCGCAGATAGGAAACGGTTTTCCATGAAAATGGAAAGATCGCTCCGGCATAGCATGACAGCCGCATAAAATACGCAAAAATGTGCCTGTTTTTTTACCAATGTCTGAACTTTTAGAATTACCTCTGAAGGAGGTTTTCTGCTTATACACCGAAAGCAAGAGCAGATGCGCCGATAATTACAAAAATAATAATGTAACTTACCACTCCAAGAATCACGCTTACAAGTGCGCCAATACCAGCTGCTTTAGCTGTCTTTGGCTTTTGGTCTTTCCATACTAAAAACAAAATTAAACCTACGACCGGAATACAGCAGCCTAACAGGCCCCATAAAAATCCGCCATTATCATTTGAATCCATAACTAACTCCTTTCGATTTCTAAAAAAATAATAATAAAATAAGATGGGAATTTATAAAAATTTTATAAATTCTCATCTTATTGTACAGGAAGTGTCGATGATTGTCAATATAGAATCGAAAGCAGCAAATTATTTTGTATTTTAAGCAATTTTAAATAATTCGATGCTTTGTTTCATCTCAGAAGATAATTCACCCAGTTCTTTTGTCTTAATGGTAATTATTTGAAGCTCCTGGTACACACTTTCGACAGAGGCAGTCATTTCTTCGATGCTGGCAGCATTTTCCTGTGCGGCTGCGGCAGCATTTTGTACGGCTGCAACCATATTTGTACGGACATCTTCCATTTCGTCTGTTTTTTCAATGACAATATCCATATGTTCTGTGGATGCGCGGATGCTGTCTTTTACATTTTCAAATACCTGTTCGGTTTTCTGAATGTTTTGTTCCTGATTTAAAATGACAGTTTGGACTTCTGTCATTCGTTCCATTGCCTGTGAGGAATTTTCAATTAAGCTGTCTACCATCGAACGGATATCATCTACAGCCGTATTTGCCTGAACAGATAATTTTTGGATTTCTGCAGCCACGACTCCAAAACCTTTGCCAAATTCTCCGGCTCTGGCAGATTCGATAGAGGCGTTTAAGGAAAGCAGGCTTGTCTGGGATGCGATGGCGGCGATAAGTTCTGTAGCGCGGCTGATTTGATCGACGGAATCTTTGGTCAGGCTTGTCTGGTGTTCTAAATAATCGATAGATTTGCGGACAGACTCCATATCTCTTGTAAGTTCGGCAAGTTCGGCGGCTGTATGATCGGATACATCACGGATTTGATTTGAAATCTGGTGCATATGCCGGATCTGTGTATTGCTGCTGCCAATCATTTCACCCATTGCAGACACGCCGCTGCTGGCGCTGCTGGCATTATCTGCCTGGGTGGTGCAGCTGACAGCCATATCCTGTGCGGAGTGATCTAAGATTTGCATGACGTGCAGAATTTGCTCCGAACGGTTTTTTAGTACGGCTGATTCTTTGTCCAGCTGCAGGCTTTTTTGCTTCAGCAGATCTATGATTTCTAAAAGGCGGCTGCGCAAAACCATAATTTCTTTTCCAAACAACCCGATTTCATCAGAACGGCGTAAAATAGATTCGTCTGCGATGGCGGTCAGATCACCTTTGGATATTTTCTGCAAAGTGTCCATGCCGGACATGAGCGCAGTTAAAATACTATTTACCAGTTTTATAAGCAATAGTCCGGTAATCAGCAATACAATCAGAATAACTGCAAACATCTGACGACGAATATCATTGATAATTGCGGATACTTTTGCATGTGGTGTTCCAAGAAAGACCATTCCAACCGGGTTTGTTGTATGTTCCTGATAAAATGGGATATAGCATACGATATATTTTGTTCCGAGAATATCAACATTTCGTTCCAGATAAAATTCTCCGTTTTTCAGCACTTTTTCAATGACTGCGGCAGACGCTTTAGAATGGATCTGCCGTTCTCCGGATTCGTTTTTAATAGAAGTCAAAATGCGTGTATCTTCCCAAAAAATAGTAACGTCCATGCCGGTATTGTCTTTGATATGGTCTACGATATCTGTAGACTGTGAAATGTTAAGGCTGGCGCCCTTCCACAGGTCTCCATTTTCGTCCGTCTGATAAGGCCCTTTATTACCGATTTCAAAGATATCGCGAACAGCAAGTGCGGCAGCTTCCATTCCGGCATATGCCTGGTCATAGATGCCGTTGGCGATCCGGTCTGCGGCAAGAAGGAAGATGCCGATTCCAAGAAAAGTAACCGGAAGCAGCGCGAGCAGCAGTATTTTTGTGCGTAATTTCATGATTTTTCCCCCATCATTCCAGCGCTCCATCCGGCCGGAAATCAGAGTTTATCACAGCCGTATGGAGCGCTTAGTCTGCAACAATAAAAATGCCACTATTATTATAACAGATTGCAATAGTGGCAGGGGGCGCCCGTTTTTCACGTAACAAGCCTGTTTTTTCACAGGATATTTTATGGTAACGGATTATGTTTTTTTAAAAGTTTTTGAAGCTCTGAATAGTCTTGTGACGGATTTTTTTGTCTGGCAATTTGAATAAGTTTTAAACCAAGCGTCTGATACATGTTCTGATCTTCCTGCTGCAGGCAGTCCAGATGTTTTTGGACGGTTTGTATATCATTGCGTTCAATAGGGCCGGTCAGTGCAGATACACAGTCCTGCAGTAAAATATTTTCAATATTTTGGAGTACCAGTTCTTTTGTCGCATTTCTGGCGGCTTCCCTGGAAAAACCGCATTGTTCGAGCAGACGATAGCCGGTATCTAATACAGCGACGACCTGATTGCTGAGAATACTTGCGGCAGCATGATATTTTGGCTTGCAGCTGCCTGAAATGCGGCAAACGGTATTGCCAAGGCCGGTAAAAAGATCAGAAACAGTCTGTACGGCCGTCTCGCAGCCCTCAATCGTGAAAAATGCATGTTTCAGCTGTTCATAGGAAGTAAACCGATCGCTGAATGGGAGCATCGGATGCAGGGAACAGCCAAAGGCATTTGTCTGTGTGATTCCAGAAAAAGCGTCAGAGGGCAATGCACCGCTGCAGTGGCAGATGATTTTGCCGGCGATTGGAAGGGAGCGGATTTCTTCCCAGGTACGTATGATGATTCCGTCCGGCGTAGTAAGAAACAAAAGGCTGCTTGCCGATACAAGTTCTGACAAAGTTGTAAATTCTTTGGAAGACGTAAATGCAGCAGCGCTCGCGGCCGATTCTTTTATGGTATCGTAATATCCGGCAATGTGAAGTCCGGATTCTTTTAAATATTTTCCGATTGAGCAGCCAACGCGGCCTGCTCCGACAAATCCTATTTTCATGACAACCCCTTTTACCCTTTATATGCTTTCCTTTCAATATATTAATCGTATTAACCAAGCGTCAGCATCGTATCAATGCACCGGCGGGCTTTTGTCATTACATCATCTGAAAGGACAATTTCTTCTCCGCCTGTTCCCTGTACACAATGATAGACATCCATTAAAGTAGTAAGCTTCATATTGCTGCAGACACAGTCTTTGGATAATGCATAAAACTGCCTGTCCGGACATGAGAATTGAAGATGCTGGACGATACTGTTTTCTGTTCCGATGATAAATGATTTTGCGGAGCTGTTTTTTGCATATTCCATAATGCCTGTTGTGCTTCCGACATAATCTGCCTGATCGGTAACTTCCGGCAGACATTCCGGATGTACGAGCAGTTTGGCATCCGGATAGAGACATCGCATTTGTTCGACGTCCGTTTTATGGACAGAGGCATGCGCGGGGCAGCCTCCTGTAACAAGCTGTAGATTTTTTTCCGGAACCTGTCTGGCAATCCATGCGCCTAGATTGCAGTCGGGAATAAACAGGATATTTTGGTTTTCCAGATTCCGAATAATTTTTACAGCGGAGGATGAAGTGACGCATACATCACAAAGTGTTTTCAGCTCAGATGTTGTGTTTATGTAAGCGGCAACCGTATAGCCCGGATAAGTTTCCTTTAAGGCAGCCAGTTTTGCGGGAGATATCTGCTGTGCCATTGGACAACCTGCCTGCGGATGTGACAGCAGTACTTTTTTTTCAGGAGAAAGAATTTTTACCGTTTCAGCCATAAAGCGAACGCCGCATAATAATACTGTTTTCTGATGGGATTTTGCGGCTTGCTGACTGAGCCCGTAAGAGTCGCCTACAAAATCAGCGATTTCCCATATATCCTGGCTCTGGTAGGCATGGGCCAGAATGCAGATGTCATGTTCTTTTTTTAGCTTTAGGATTTGATCCTGGATGTTTTTTATTGTATTCATAAGTGATGCCTTTCCTGATTTGTAAGATTGCATTGATTATATATAATGGCGCTGTCTCTGTCAATATATATGTGTATTTAATTAAGTTGACATGTGTCTTGTCAGGTGAATGTCCATGTGATATAATGTGCGTATTGCGAATCCCAGAATGGATGGCTGCAATGTGGTAGATAGTTCCTAAGTGCAAAAGTATATTTTTCAGAGAAAGAGAAGGGTATCTAATGAAGACAGATATTTTAATAATTGGAAGCGGATGCAGCGGGTTGTACTGTGCACTTCATCTGCCAAAGGAAATGCAGGTTACGGTTATTACGAAATCAGATTTGGAAAGCAGTGATTCATTTCTTGCGCAAGGCGGAATCTGTATGCTTAGAGATGAGTCGGATTACGCAGATTATTTTGAAGATACGATGCGTGCAGGCCATTATGAGAATGATAAGACCTCTGTTGAAATTATGATACGATCTTCCCAACAGGTCATTGAGGAACTTCTTACATATGGGGTGGACTTTCAGAGGGAAAAGGATGGGTGTCTTGCATTTACGAAAGAAGGGGCGCATTCCACAAGCAGGATATTATTTCATAAAGACATTACCGGAAAAGAGATTACAAAAAAGCTGCTGACGCAGGCAAAAAAGTGTTCGCATATACAACTGCTGGAATATACGACGATGCTGGATATTATAACGAAAGACAACCGTTGTTACGGGGCTGTAGTTCGAAAGCCGGATGGTGAAATAGAAGCGATAGAAGCGGCATATACAGTATTTGCAACCGGCGGAATCGGCGGATTGTATGAGCACTCTACCAATTTCCGGCATTTGACAGGGGATGCGGTTGCGGCTGCGCTGCGTCATAAGATTGCGGTGCAGAATATGAACTATATTCAGATTCATCCGACAACTTTTTATACTCCAAACAAAGAAGAGCGGCGGTTTTTAATCTCAGAGTCCGTCCGTGGAGAAGGCGCAAAACTATATGATAAAAATATGCGCCGGTTTGTAAATGAACTGCTTCCAAGGGATGAGCTTACAGCCGCAATACTGGCGCAGATGGAAAAAGACGATATGCCGCATGTATGGGAGGATCTGCGGACCATTCCTCCAAAGGAACTGCAGGCGCATTTTCCCAATATTATTGCACATTGTGCACGAATGGGTTATGATGTTACGAAAGAATGTATACCGGTGGTTCCTGCCCAGCATTATTTTATGGGAGGCATCCGTGTAGATTATAACAGCTGTACGTCGATGCTAAGACTGTATGCGATTGGGGAAACCGCATGTAATGGGGTTCATGGGAAGAATCGGCTTGCCAGTAATTCACTGTTAGAAAGTCTGGTATTTGCAAAAAGAGCAGCAGACGATATAGCTATAAGAAGAAATGCGCAGCGGACGGATTCGTTTTGCGCGGTAGACTTAAAGCAATATGAGAATTATAAGAAAATGGAAGCAGAAAATAAAAGAAGCGTTCGCCAGGAAATAATGGCGCAGTCGTTAAAATAAAGCACAAATGAATCATAAAAGGAAGGAATTAAAAATAATGTTTGATCCGATTACAATGAAACTGAATGTTGACCCGTTCATATTAAGCGCACTTGAGGAGGACATTACAAGTGATGATGTATCGACGAACAGTGTGATGCCTTATGCACAGACAGGAGAAGCGGATTTGATCTGTAAACAGGATGGAATTATTTGCGGACTGCAGATTTTCGAACGTGTATTTACACTTTTGGACGGGAAGACAGTAACAAAATTTTATGCAGAAGATGGAGATGCGATAACGAATGGCCGGTTGATAGCAAAAGTTCGTGGTGATATTCGTACGATTTTAAGCGGGGAACGTACTGCGCTGAATTATTTGCAGCGAATGAGTGGGATAGCTACTTATACACATGCGGTTGCCGGTTTGTTGGATGGAACGAATATCCGGTTGTTAGATACAAGAAAAACTTCGCCAAATAACCGTATATTTGAAAAGTATGCGGTGCGTATCGGCGGAGGAAATAACCACAGATACAATTTGTCTGACGGTGTTTTGCTCAAAGATAATCATATAGGCGCTGCGGGTGGTGTGAAAAAGGCAGTCCAGATGGCAAAAGAATATGCCCCTTTTGTACGTAAAATTGAAGTGGAAGCAGAGACAGTCGCTATGGTAAAAGAAGCGGTAGAAGCGGGAGCGGATATTATTATGCTGGATAATATGTCACAGGAGCAGATGAAGGAAGCGATTGATGTTATCTCGGGCAAGGCAGAAGTAGAAGTATCCGGAAATGTTACAAGAGAAAATATTGCCAGATTAACGGAGCTTGGAGTAGATTATATATCGAGTGGAGCATTGACGCATTCAGCGCCGATTTTGGATCTTTCTTTAAAAAATTTACATGTTGTGACACAAAATTCGTAGTATCTATCGTTTGGCGCTATCATGTAACCGTTTCAGGGGATCGGAACGGTTACATGATAACAGGCAGGGAAGGGGATGTGGCAGATGAATGGAGAACAGCGCAGAAAGCAGCTGATGGCTCTGTTATCAGACAGCAGTACGCCGATCTCCGGTACGGTACTTGCCAGACAGATGCATGTCAGCCGGCAGGTAATTGTACAGGATATTGCATTATTACGGGCAAATGGGGCAGAGATCTTATCTGCCAGCCGGGGATATTTGATGATGCAGACAGAACATCCATGCAGTCGTGTGTTTAAAGTGCTGCATTCTGATGAGGAGACGGCGCAAGAGCTGACAATGATTGTAGATCTGGGCGGAAAAGTCAGAGATGTGTTTATCTATCATAAAGTATATGGGGTAGTTCGCGCAGATATGAAAATACGTTCACGGAAAGATATTCAGGAGTTTATGGAAAATATCCGGTCCGGAAAGTCCCGCCTTTTGAAAAATACGACATCAGGATATCATTATCATACGATCGTTGCAGAGGATGAGCAGACATTGGACGTGATTCAGGAGGAACTGACCAAAAAAGGAATGCTGGCGCCTTTACAGGATGACGAACCGGTTGATTTTTGGAGCCATGTAAGGAGCGGATACGGCGAATAGATTGTTTTGGAATAAAAAGTTTGGGATTCATACGAAATTCATAAGGACATGATATGATGTAGGCAGTAACAGAGAGAACTTGCAATAGAATGAAACTTAGAAAGGAATCGTTATGCAGACAGAATATGATGTGCTTTTTTTAGAAGATGAACCTACGATACGTGAAGTATTAAAAGAATACATGACGATATCGGGCTATAAAGTCACAACAGCTGAGAGGGGCGATGATGCGGTAGAATTGCTGAAGCAGAAAAAATATGATGTTGCTGTTTTGGATATTATGGTGCCGGGAAAGAATGGATTTGAAGTGCTTGCATATATTCGAAGGCATATACCGGATATGGCAGTCATTATGCTGACAGCCTTAGACGATGAGAAAACGCAGGTGCAGGCATTTAATCTATATGCTGATGATTATATTATAAAGCCTGTATCTCCGATTATATTATTGAAACGGATGGAGACAGTGCTGCGGCGGACAGCAGGAGTGGTGCAGACAAAGAATACTCCGGGACAAAGGGGTATTTATTTGCAGCAAGAAGCGTATTGCGCATACTACATGGGAGAAAAGCTGCCGCTTACGCTTAGTGAATATCTGCTTCTGCAGGCGCTTTATGAAAAGCCGAACATGGTATTTACGAGAGAGCAGCTGATTTTACGTATTTTTAATGAAGATTATATTGGAAATGACCGAATTATTGATGCCCATGTGAAAAATTTGAGAAAAAAACTGCCCATACCATGCATTAAAACAGTGATTGGAGTCGGCTATCAGTTTGACAAGGGGGCAGACAAATGAAAGAACTGGGACGAAAAAATCTTTGCTATAGTCTTTTGCTGGCAGCGGTGATGATGATGTTTCTAATCGGATATTTTATCTGGATGCTTCCATCTTTATATGTATCTTATGCAGAAGAACAGAATTTGGAAGCAATCAAGAAACAGCATCAGGTATTTATGGAAACAGGCGCTTATGATGAGGTGTATGTCAAAAACCCAACAGCCTGTATGTCTGTGAAAATTCCATTCGAAGAAAATTATATCGAAGTAGCTTCTAAAATCATAACGTTAAAAATTTCAGTTTTGGATCAGGAAAAAGAAACAGTTGAACTTATGAAAGAGATCCGGTCTTTCGTCAAAAAGTTTCAGTTAAAAAAAACGGAGCAGGCAGATGGGGGCGGTCAGGAATCTGAACAAATTTTTACAGATCAGCAGATCAGAAGTGAATGGAACAGACTCCTAAAAAAAATAGAAACAATTTTTACAAAAGTAAAGCTTCCGGTGCAGACAAATATTGTTTATAAGCAGGCAGAAGATGGGCTGTTCGACAGAGAATCGTTTCGTATCCATGCAGTGTCCGGACATGGAATTATTGTGGAGGCTACCGTATTTGATCAGAATAATCAGTATACGAATTATCTGGCTGTGGAACAGGTCTCGGATGGAATGGTGTTTTCAGCGCTCCCGGTTATTACGCCGCAGATGGAAGAGATTCGGCCGATTGTCATGCAGAGTGTGCCAATGCTTGGGGCTGTGCTTTTAATACTTGTACTTATTTTTTCTCAGCTTTATTCAAGTGGAATTGTGCATCCGGTGTATCAAAAGCTGCAGGATATCAATCAGAGCCTGCTGGAAGAAAACGAACGGCAGGAGATGTTTTTGCGGGCATCTTCTCATCAGCTGAAAACGCCGGTAACGGCAGCTCTTTTATTATTGGATGGTATGATCGGACAGATTGGGAAATATAAAGACCGGGAGAAATATTTACCAAAAGTAAAAGAACAGCTGCTTTCTATGCGCAGGATGATCGAAGAAATACTGTCATTGCATAAAAGCCGCGGGAAACTCAGCAAAAGTCATATCAATTTGTATGCAATGGTTCAGGCGCAAGCGGCTTCCTATCAGGTAGCTGCAGCTGAAAAGCTGCTGGATATTTCCATGGAGGGAAATAAGGAAGCATGTATATGGACAGATGGTGATCTTGCTGGGAAAATGATCGACAATTTATTGTCAAATGCAGTTGCTTATACTCCACAGGGCGGACGCATTGCTATTTTCGTTTCTGAGCAAAGCATCATGATACAAAATGAAGGCGTAGTAATTTCGCAGGATATGCTTCCGCATATTTTTGAGCCGTTCGTATGCGGAGAACATAAATCCGGCACACATGGACTGGGACTTTATATTGCGTCATATTATGCAAAGATGATAGATGCGGCGCTGGATATTCAAAACCGTGAGAATTGCGTGGAAGCGGTTTTAAATTTCCATCAGGAACGGTGATTTGACTTTGCAGGCTGTATTTGTTTCTGATATGCAATGCGGGGACTCCCGTCTGTGACGTAAATCTGGCCGCATTTTATAAATCCGTTGCTTTCCAGAAGATGCTGCATCGTACGGTTGCATGCATGCGTATCTATTCGAATATTAGGAACCAATGTTTCGCAAAATGCAAGGCAGCAGCGGAAGATGCCTTTTTGTGTGCCGCGGCTGGCGATGCGGTGTATCGTTCCGTATATGTCATGATTCAGCCAGCTGCCGTTATCAATTCGCTGGTAAGTCGGATCGTCGCCGATGATAAAAGCAAATACACCGGCAATTTCGTCTGAAATTGGATCGATCATGACATAGCTGTTGCCGTTTTGTATATCGTTTTTTATGAGTTCGGGAGACGGTTTGTCTTCTCCCCATTGATCGGGATTTCCGGATAAGCGCATTTGACTGCGTGCATATGCATAGATGGAAAGAATCTGATCCAGATCGTTCATTGTAGTTTTTCTTATGTTCATAGAAATATCCTCATTACATTGTATATTTGATTTTAGGAACTGTAAAGAAATAACTTGCAAATAGTCCGCAGGATTTTTCTTACAGGTTATTATTCACGGTGGTGGACAAATAACAAAGCAACAGTTTAGACAAAGTGTTGCTTTTTCCGGATTACCGGACGCCGGATGGTGGGGAACTGCCCTTGTTTCTTGTTCCTGTTCCAGAATGTAAGAATCCCTAAGCATTCTGC